>CAKTED010000085.1 GCA_934546725.1 uncultured Oscillospiraceae bacterium
GAATAGGAATGATGCCCGACCGCCGTGATGTTCACTGTCACGGCGGTCGGGCATTCTGGCACAATTTATGCGGCTGTTATTGACTTGCGCCTTGAACTGCATGTATAATCATATTAAAGATGTATGAAAAACAGAAAAACAGGGAGGTCAATACCATGTCAGTACAAATTGCGCCGGTAAGCGAAAAAATACAGGCGCTGCTCGATAAAAGATCAAGGGCGAACAGGGAAAACGCCCTGCCGCTGAATACTGAGCGCACGCGCCTGTATACGGAGTACTATAAAGCGCATGAAAATCAGTTTCCGCTGCTCAAAAGGGCAGGGGCGCTGTATAACTGGTGCGCCAATAAAAGCATAACGATAAATGACGAGGATGTGCTCGTCGGAGGAATGAGCGGAGATTATCGCTGCATCAGCTTCTATCTTGAGTGGGCGTCGAAATGGATGCACGACGCGGTTTATGATACGGACGAGGGCTTCAGAGCCGCGTGGCAGTATCCGCACTGCGTTTATATGAGCGACGAGGAGCGCGAAATGCTGAAGGACGCATCCGATTACTGGGCGAGCAGGAACTATTCCGCGCTTACGGAGGGCGTTCTGCCCGAGGAGGCCTGGGGCCTGGCCGGAAACGGAATAAACGGAATACCGGGTAAGGGCGAGGGCATTTCCTGCATGCCGCAGGGTCATTTTATCGCAAACTTTGAAAAGGTCGTGGATAAGGGCTTCGGCGCGGTCAGGGCGCAGGCTCAGGCGTATATTGACGCCATGAGCGGCCGCGTTTTCGGCGAAAATGCAGAGAAATACGTTTTTTACGAGGGCGTAATAAAGGTATGTGACGCGGCGGCGCTGTTCTCGAAACGGCACGCGGAGGCGTGCCGGGAGAAGGCTAGAACGGCTTCGCCTGAGCGCCGCAAAGAGCTGCTCGAAATGGCGGAAAGTCTTGACTGGATAATGGAGAAGCCGGCAAGAACATATTGGGAAGCCATGCAGGCCATGCTGTTTTACCAGATGCTGCTCAGCGCTGACGCTCAGCAGCACGGTCAGTCAATGGGGCGCGTTGACCAGTATGCGGGGCGCATCCTTGAAAAGCAGCTCAGAGAGGGAAGTATAACGCCAGAGCGCGCCCAGGAGATAACGGACGCCTTCATGCTGCGCATAAACGATCTTCTGAGCATACATATAACGTCCACAAACTCGGCCATTGCCGAGCTTAACCGGCAGGGAAAATATCTTACGAGTACGCTTTCAGCGGCGATGACGGCCACGGGCGGGCTTGCCATAACCATCGGCGGAGTCAGGCGCGACGGCAGCGACGCAACGCTTACGGCGACTTATCTTTTCCTTCAGTCCCTGCTCAGACTGGGGCTGGCCGATCCGACAACGGCCCTGAGAGTCCATGCCGGTACGCCGGACGAGCTCTGGGAGCTTGCGGTGGAGAGCAGCAGGCGCAACGGAGGACTGCCGCAGTTTCAGAACGACAAGCTTATCATCCCCATGCTCATAGCGCGCGGCAGAAGCATTGAGGATGCGAACGATTACGGCATAGTCGGCTGCGCGGAGCCGACGAGCTGCGGCAACGAATGGCCCGCCTGCGGCGGAAACGGCAGCAACAGCGGCTTCTGCAACGAGGGAAATCTGCTTATGGCGATAAACGGCGGCGTGCATCCCGTGACCGGCGCGAAGGGTCTGCCGTGCAAAAAGCTTTATGAGTATGCAAGCTTTGAGGAGCTTAAGGATGAGGTGGAGCGCCAGGGAAGGTACTTCCTTGACTGGCACGTTACGGTATCGAATTTCTCCGAGCTTGTTTATTCGAGAAATTTCCCGTCCATAACCGCGTCTACGATGCTCGATGGCTGCCTTGAAAGCGGAAAGGACGCCACCTGCGGCGGAGCAAAATATAATCAGTCCGCCTTCTGCTCAATGGGTACGGCCAATATTGCCGACGGTCTGATGGCCATAAAAAAGCTCTGCTTCGACGAAAAAAGGTATACACTCCGGCAGATGTACGACGCGCTGCTGAATAACTGGGAGGGCTATGAGGAGCTGCGCGAGGTCATAAGGAACGAGTGCCCGCATTATGGCAACGATGATCCGGAGGTGGACGAGCTGGCGGCGTGGAGCCTTCGGTATTACGCGGAGCATCTCAATACCCGCGACTGCCCGCGCGGCGGAAAATACTGCGGCGGGACCTTCACGGTCACGACGAACGTGTACCAGGGCATGAGGTTTCCTGCCACGCCGGACGGGCGACGCGCCGGAACGCCGCTTGCCGATGCGATATCTCCCGTTCAGGGACTGGATACCAATGGGCCGATAGCGTATCTTCGCTCCGCGGCAAAGCTCCCGCACGATATACTCTATAACGGCGACCAGCTGAACATACGCTTTACGCCCAGCGTTCTTCAGGGGGACGGAAGCGTTAAAATACGTCAGCTGATCGAGACGTATTTTGATATGGGCGGAATGCAGGTGCAGTTCAACGTTGTCAGCAGTGAGGAGCTTCGAGCGGCGCAGAAAGATCCCGCCGGGCACGAAAACCTAATAGTTCGCATCGCGGGATATTCCGCGTACTTTGTTGAGCTGAACGAAGCGGTCCAGAACGATCTGATAAGCCGCACGGCGAACGAGCTCTGATCGCGCTTCCAGAGAGGTAAGAGACCGTTATCTGTAATATATGTGCCGGGAGCACTTTTGGGCGCTCCCGGCATGGCAAAGGAGTGAATGCCCGTGCTTTGGGCGTTTCTTTTCGGTGGGCTGCTTCTGCTCGGACTTGCCGGACTGTTTTTTCTGATTTTCAGCGCGCGAAGGTTCCGCTTTGTATCCGCGCTGTCGCACGGGAGCAAAGCGGCGGGCTGGCTCATCGGCGCCGCCGTGATACTGCTTCCGTTCGCGTTGATATGGATCGTGTGGGGCTATATGAACGCGATAATCGTTCTGCTGCACCTCGCGGTATTCTGGGGCATCGCGGCCCTGGTCCAGAGAGCCGTTCAAAGGCGGAGAAAGCAGCCCCTGCGGCGATATTACGCAGGCGCTGCCGCGGTGCTTGTGACGGTCGTTTACCTTGGAGTGGGCTTTGTGCAGGCCAATCATGTCTGGCAGAAGGATTACACCGTGACCACGAAGAAAGCCGTCGGGAGCCTGCGAGCGGCGCTTTTTGCGGACTCGCATGTGGGGACGACCTTTGACGGCGAAGGCCTGGCGGCGCATATTGACCGGATTCAGGCGCAGAAGCCGGATGTTGTGGTAATAACGGACGATTTCGTAGACGAGGATACCGGCAGGGAGGACATGGTTGCCGCCTGCCGCGCGCTGAGTCGGCTTGATACCCCATACGGCGTTTACTTCGTGTTCGGTAATCACGATAAGGGACTGTACGTAAACGGCGGGCGAGGATACAGTGGCGACGATCTTATTGCGGAGCTGGAGAAAAACGGCGTGACCGTGCTTCAGGATGAAAGCGTACTGATCGACGACCGATTTTATCTTGTCGGCCGGCAGGATGCATCCGAAGAGCTGGATTTCGGCGGAAGCCGCGCCGGCATTGCGGAGCTGACCGGCGGCCTGGATAAGGAAAGATATACGATTGTTCTGAATCATCAGCCGGTAGATTATGACGCGGAGGCCGATTCCGGCGTCGACCTCGTCCTGTCCGGACATACCCACGGAGGGCAGATGCTTCCGCTTATGCAGTTTATGCGCTGGTTTCACATCGGCGACGATAATGTCTATGGGCCTGAACGGCGGCAGAACACGGATTTTATTGTGACATCGGGCATATCCGACTGGGCGATCCAGTTTAAAACCGGCTGCCGGTCGGAATATGTGATAATTGATATTCAGGAAAAATGAACCGGAGCTGTGAAAGCGGATTTCATAGCCGCCCGAAAATCGGTCGACTGATTTTCAAAAGGAGATAATATGAGCTATACACCCTTCTCAAGATGGCGTAATTTTACGCTTGAAAACCTTAAAACAATGCTGGCGCTCTATCCTGACCTCCTCACAGGGATGAGAAGGGAAAGCGTGGCCGATCAGATAGAGGAAAGCTTCCCGGGCTATAAAAGAACGGCGTACCAGTTCGGCTGCCAGCTTGGGATCGAATCAAGGGCCGATTATTTTACATCTCAGAATTACCTTAATTTTCTTGATGACGAGGGGCTGAAAAAATATCTTGGCTTCTGGTTCAAGATGTATGTATGCCCCAATCCGTATGTTAATTCAGACGATGCCCCATGCAGCCCGTTTGCGGAAATTGCGAGCCGGGTCCTGGCCTCGCCGGAGCATGAGATATCATATACTGAGGTCTGCAACGACCTGTTCGGCGAAGGGAAGAGCATGGATATTTTCAAAAATGCTCTGACCTCCTGGGGCAGGCCGCTTTCTGTGAGCGGGGATACGATATCCGTCGCGCCCGAAGAGGTGGAGGAGCTTGAAAAATGCCTTGAAAAGGTCAATGCGACCCTTCCGATGAGGAACAATAAGGACGCAGATGAGTTTTTCTCGCGTTTTTCCTGCGAAAAATTCATGGATTTTTATGAGATGGTTTCCGCTTATGAGTATGATCGCCGCTTCTCTGATGGGACAAATGCCGCCGCCGAAGAAGAGATGGACACGCTTCCGGTGCTTCCGGGGAGAAGGCGGGTTCGATTCCCGCTGAACTGCATCCTTTACGGTACTCCCGGTACGGGGAAGACCTGGGCAACGGCGCAGTATGCTATTGCGATCGTCGAAAACAGGAGCCTTGCCGACGTTGCCGCCGAGGAGCGTTCCGCTGTCATGGCAAGGTACAACAGGCTGATAAATGAACGTCAGATCGTATTCACAACGTTCCATCAGAGCTACGGCTATGAGGATTTTATTCAGGGTATCCGGCCCGATACCTCGGGCAAAGCTCTGGCTTTCAAAACGGTTGACGGCGTATTCAAGGCAATAGCGGACAGGGCGATGCATGCGCCGGAAAAGGACTTCGTCATAATAATCGATGAGATCAACAGGGCCAATATCTCAAAGGTGTTCGGCGAGCTTATCACGCTTATTGAGGAAGACAAGCGCTGGGGCGAGGAGAATGCCGTCTGCGCCTCGCTTCCTTCGGGCGAGATGTTTGCGGTTCCGAATAACCTTTATATTGTCGGTACGATGAATTCTGCCGATAAATCCATTTCTCTCATTGATACCGCGCTGCGCAGGAGATTTGAATTCATTGAGCATGTCCCCAATTTGCAGCTCGTATCCGATCCTCAGCTGAGGACGGTGCTGGAAAGGCTCAATTCCGGCATTGCCGACGAGCTGAGCAGCACGGACCTGCTGATAGGCCATTCATATTTCATGGGCAGGACTGCCGACGATATTTGCGATATCATGAACCGCAGTATCATTCCGCTTTTATACGAGTATTTTCTTGATAACGGCAAAAAGGTTGAGGCTCAGGTGAAGCGGGCCGTGGAGGGTCTTGATGTGGAGGTCCGGGGCGGCAGACTCGGCAGGGTCAGACTTGTAAAAAGGAACGCGGAATAATGTCAGGTGTAATTCTGAACCGCTTTGAGGAAAGCCGTATCCCGAACGAAAAGCTTCCCGCCGGGTGGCGGGATCAGGCCGCTCTTGATGAGCTTGCCGAATTTCTGCAAAGCAACTGGGAGCAGAGAGCGGTTTTCTTTGACGACGGCGAGATAACGAGCAGGCAGCAGTATCTTTCCTTTACCGGTTCGGGAGGGATACGGACCGGAAATTATGTGGGAACGATCGTTTTCAGAGGGCAGAGGCTCAATATTTTTCCAAAGGTTTTTCGCAGGGACAGGGACGATGCGGAAACAGACGGGCTGGAGCCGGGCCATCTGATGAAAAATCTTGTTCAGTGGCTGCATTATTGCGGAAGAACGTCGTATCCGTTCATCAGCATTACGTGCGAGCCGGAGGACGGCAGCGACCTGAAGGAGCTTTTCATTACACTGTATCTGCGCTATGTAAAAAGCGCGCTGGAGCACGGTCCGTTCTATCGCTATGAGGATCGGCAGAAGGATCTGGGCGTTATACGCGGGAGGCTGGATTTCCCGGACTATGTAAGCCGCAAGCTTCCGAAGGGCTCGAGCAACAGGTTCCGCTGCTCATTTTCCGAGTTTGAGTTTGATAACGCGGTCAATAGAATTATCAAATATACCTGCAAGGGACTTGCGGGCGAAACGACATCGGCAGAGAACAGAAAAATTATCAGAAATATTCAGATAAGGCTTAATGAAGTTTCGGACGTAAGATGTGCCCCGGCCGACTGCGATGGAATTCGTCTGAGCAGGCTTCACCGCCGCTATGCCGTGATCCTGAGCATGAGCAGAATGCTCCTGATGAATCAGACGGCCTCATACAATGTCGGAGAGCAGAATTCGTTCTGCTTTCTGTTCCCATCGGAGCTGCTGTTTGAAGGCTTTATCGGCGGTTTCATGGCGGAAACGCTTCGCGGAGAGGCAAGGGTGCGCCTCCAGGCAAGCGAGCTTACGCTTATAAGCGACGTTGTATTTGACGGGCGACATCTTGGCCAGGCATTCACCATGAGGCATGACATACTCGTTGAGCACAGAGAACAGGGCCTGTTTGTGCTTGATACGAAGTATAAGCACATGAGCCGCTTTGAGGGAAATTCCGATGTCAAGAGGTCGGTGACCGATGAGGTGAGCCAGAGCGACCTGTATCAGGTTATTGAATACGCCGCGCACAGGGATATTGATTCCGCGTATCTGCTTTACCCGATGTACCGGTTTGAAGCGGAGGAGCCGAACGATGTTATTCTCGAGAGGAGATCGGTATCCGGAAAAACGATAAGCGTTCATATAGTGCGGCTGCCGTTCGTGTTTGAGGAGGATGAGGACGCTCTGAAGCGGAGCCTCACGAAAGCCATACGGCGAATATTTGCACAGGGATAAAGTAAAAGGGGCTGTCTCTTTGTGAGACAGCCCCTTTTG
>CAKTED010000086.1 GCA_934546725.1 uncultured Oscillospiraceae bacterium
ACCGAGGCGCTTATGGCGCTGCTCAAAAGCGAATTTTACGGTGGCGATATTATAAAGCTTCAGCCCGAAAAGGCCTTTGACCTTAATTCGTACTATACCGTTTCGGTAATAATCAGAGAATGCGGAAAGAACAATAATAACGGAGGCAAATATGGCGGAAACAATAACTGAAAAATGCTGCGGCTTTATCGTATACAGACTTGACGACGACGGACAGAAATACCTGCTCCTTTATCAGAAGGAATCAAAAACCTGGAGCTTTCCGAAGGGCCATATGGAGCCTTGCGAAACGGAGATGCAGACGGCGCTGCGCGAGCTTTATGAGGAAACAGGCATAGTTGCCGATCCGGTACCCGGCTTCAGAAAGGAGCTCACCTACCCAACAGGCGAAAACCGCTTTAAAAACGTCGTTCTCTTTCTTACGGAGCTCGGCGGGGACGAGGTCGCGGTGAACGAAGACGAGATAGGCGAATACGCCTGGCTCGATGCCGGTGAGGTAGTAAAGCGCATGGACGGACGCAATATCCTTCCCGTAATAAGCGCGGCGGATCATTATGCGGTTTCCGTGTTCCTTCGCGGCCTGCTGAACAGTGTGCCCTGCACCTCCGGCAACGAAACCACGATCAAGGAATTCATCATGGCATTCCTCACAAACTGTGCGGACCTCGTTTTGCAGGACATGGGCAACTGGTTCTATGCGGTCCACTATGAGGATGACAGCCTCCCCTGGGTCGCCGTGCGCGCGGATCTCGACGCCGTGCTTGACAGTGAGGGTAAGCCCTTCCACGGCTGCGGACATGACGGCCATTCTGCCGTTGTGGCCTGCCTTGCGGTTTTGCAGAGCACGCTTGAGCTCAAAAAGAATATCGTATATATTTTCCAGCCCGAGGAGGAAACGGGTGCCGGAGCCGAAAAGTGTCTCCCCATCCTGCAAAAATACGGCGTGAGTGAAATATACGGCTTTCATAACGTTCCCGGATATGGCGCGGGAAAGTACCTTTTGCGCAGAGGGACCTTTGCCTGCACCTCGTTCGGCCTTATTCTGCGCTTTATCGGTCGGCAGAGCCATGCTGCGTACCCTGAGCGTGGGCTTAATCCCTGCATTTATGCGGCGGGCTTTCTGAACTTCTGGGATTCTTTCTTTAAAGATAAGCCGTATAAGGGTATTGTAAAGGGCACCGTCGTCGGAATAAACTCCGGCAACGTGAAATTTGGCGTCTCCCCTGCCGTATGCGATATTGGCATGACGCTCAGAGCGGAGTATGACGAGGACCTTGACGTTCTTGAAAACGCCATATATGACGTTGCGAACAGCATTGCCGATTCATATGGCATTCAGGTACAGAATTATTATTCCGACTTTTTCCCGCTTACGGCCAATGACCCGGAACTTTCGGTCAGGGCCGAAGGCCTTCTCGGCGCTTTGGGAGACACAGAGCTTCTGCCTGAGCCGATGCTGTGGTCCGAGGATTTCGGCAAATACTCCGAGGCCTGCCGGACGTACTATTTCGGCGTTGGAGCGGGAGAGGATGCCGCGGAGCTGCATTCGGACGATTATGAATGGAACGATCTCATAAACTGGCGCGCGATCGAAGCGCTCAGAATGCTTACGGAAAACTGAATACATGTGCAGAAAGGCGCCCCTGATGCGGCAATACGCGGTATCAGGGGCGCTTTTTATGAATCGCGCTCAGATATCTCAGAAGCGATCCTTTATGTCGTCTGTCTTAACATATCCCTCGGGGTAGGGATCGACAGGATTTCCAACGATGGTATATTCCTTGTGCGCGCCGGTGTATTTATTTTCAAGCTCGGTATATTTCTGCGGCTCCCAGAACGGAGTTGCGCTGTCTCCGCCCACGCCGGTGACACCGTTATGCGTCCAGGTGTAGGTTACGTTCTGCTCCCTGAGGTTTGCGTTCGCGTGCCCAAGGATGCCCTCCATTGCGGCTTTGAGGACAAAGTGCGTGGTCATGAACTTGTAGCCAAGCGGCGCTATCTGGTCTACGGTGACCTCGGGTATGCCTCCGGGAGCCTTGACATCGGGATACATCTTCCAGCCGGGAACGTGCTTTGCAACATATTTTGCATCCTCAAGATTGCTGAGCTTTACGACGGTCGTGAGTTCGGCGCCCATTTCGTGGCAGCGGAGCATGCGCTCGCAGCCCTCGTCCAGCTGAGTTTTCGGGTCGGCGTTCGTGCGGGCGATGAGCATGCAGTCCGTTCCCGCAAGAGCGTCGAGCGCGGCCCTTACCTTGGCGTAATACTGCTCGCGGGGCATGAGGCCGGTCGTCTCCTCCATGTCACCGGCGTCCTCAAGCTGAACGGCTCCCGCTCCCAGTCTTGCAAGGCGCTTGCAGGTGCGGTATACGGCAAGCGGGCCGCCAAAGCCGTCCTCAATGTCAACGGCCATCGGCAGCGTGCATGTATTCGTTATTCTTCCGACCATCCACTCAAGCTCGGCAAGGCCGGTGAAGCCATAGTCTACAACGCCGTTTATGGCCAGCGAATATTCACCGGAGCTGAACATGAGGGCCTTATATCCGGCCATTTCAAGAGCTCTTGCGGAGGAGCAGTCATATACGCAGGGGGCAAATACGGTCCCTTCCGTTTCACTGAGCAGCTGTCTGAGGGTTTTCCTTCCCATTTTGTCTTGTTCTCCTTATATTTTATATTTAAAAATCTTAATTACGAAAAATCGGCAAGTCCTTCTATGGCATATGCTCGCACGGAGCAGGAATCCAGTCCCCTGATATTCATCGGCGCATAGGAGATAAAGAACGTCTCCCTTGTGAGCCTGTCCAGATTTTTGAGTACCTCAATGAAGAGCATATTTTCGGCAAGCAGTATATCATGGAACGGGCAGACGTCCTCATTGCGGTTTTCTATGGAAACGCCGTCGCCGAAGCCGACGCATTTTACCCTGTGATCACGCAGCCACTCGGCGGTAGCTCCGTTTACGAGCAGGCGCTTATCCTCCGGAGTGTTGGTCAGCGGAGTGAAGGGCGGGATGCGATAGGGCGAGTCTATTATGATAACGTCGCCCTCGCGGAGCTTGCCGGCCGTATGCTTTTCAAGCAGCTCCGGAGTGATGTAGGCGTTTGGCTCCGCGTCGTCAAAGTTTACATAGAGGCCGCGACCCATGAACTGCGTCAGCGGTACCTCGGCAACGCTCGGCCAGTCCTCCCGATGGTGATAGGGGCACTCAACGTGGGTCCCGAGGTGACTTGTAATATCCATGTCGGTATGAAAATCCGGTATCGGTCCGCCGGTATTGAAGCGCCTGAGCTTGCAGCGGCGGGTCTCGGTTTCGGGGTCAAGCGGCTTGCTGAGATCGATGACCCGAAATCCGTTCAGTTCATATACGCAGTCTGACATTATTCGTACAACTCCCTGTTCATATTTTTATCTTCCATCGCGTGGATGGCATTCACAACAAATTCCATGTTCGGGACCGGCACGCCAAGCCTGTGCGCGGCTTTAACGACCGCTCCGCTTATGGTGTCCACCTCGCTTCTGCGTCCGTCCCTGATATCGGCATAAATGGACGTATATCCGCCCTTTGAGCGTTCAAGGTGGCTCTTTATCTCATTCTTCACGGCGGTCTCGTCAAAGCTCTGACCGTCGGCATTTGCGGTTGCAACAGCCTCGGATATCAGCTTTTCGGCAAGGGACCAGGCGTGGACGTTATCGACAATGAAGCCGAGATTTGTCTGAAACACGGCTGTGAGCGCGCTTGCGGAGGCATTGAGGAAAAGCTTGTTCCATATAAGCCGCTTTATGTTTTCGCTCGGCTCCGTATCAAAGCCGCAGCGACTGAAATTTTCGGATATTTTACGAGGCATATCCGAGCTGCCCGCGGCGGCTCCGACATATGTATGGCCTGCTCCTCCGTGGTTTATATAGCCATTTTCGATAACTGAGCTGTTATCCTGCGTTGTACCGATTATCACTCTCTCCGCCGGGACGAATCTGCGCAGTATCTCCTCATGACCCTCACCGTTTTGAAGGGTCATGATATATGTATTTTCGCCTATCAGTCCGCTCGCAGCCTCAAGAGCGTCGTTTTCAAACATTGCCTTGACGAAAACGATCATGAGCTCGACCTTTCCGACGGATCCGCATTCGGAAATATCGGCGGCCTTTACGTTAAAATGCGCTTCGCCGTCCTTTTCACGGATCCTTATGCCGCATTCGTTTATCTGCCTTACGCGTCCCAGGTCCTTTTCAAGCAGGATAACGTCGTTTTTACGCGAAAGATAAGCCCCGAAGAGCATTCCCATAGCGCCTGCTCCGAGTATTGCAATTTTCAATCTGTCTCCTCCGTTCCAAAGAAGCGCTCACGTTCGGCCCACAGGCCAAGCGCGGGATTGGAAATATAGAATATTTCCTCGCCGTCAGGCAGCGTGTTAAAACCGTCATGCAGCAATGACGGCGGATATTTTGCCGCCGTTTCGTCATGATCGAGCGCGGTAAAGCCGACGGCTTCGATCTCTTCGCGGCTTATGTTCTTCACGGCGTATTTTATTTCAAACCGGCCGTCGGACGAACCGTGGATCAGATGCGCGGCAGCCCCCATATTGTTCCGCAGTTCAGGTTCATGCCCGAAAAGCTCAAGTATATGCAGTCGGCCGGTATATCCGTATTTTCTTATTATCCTGTCGTTTTCGGAATCCTCACCGAATTTTTCAACGCCGGGAGCGAGGATTATCAGCTCTCCTCCGTCCGCAATGGCCATTCGGCTGCGGTAAACGGCCTTGTTTCCCAGCCAGGTGCTTTTGTATTCCTCCGGATCGAGATAAACGACGCATTTTTTTATCGGGGCGTCGAGCCAGTCCATATTATGCTGCTGCGAGGAGCTTACGGCTTCCTCGAGCACGCGGCGCGTATCACCGATAAAAAGCCCGTGCATATGCTGCCCGGCAGACATTGTTGTGAGCATGAAAATTATCGGATACTTTGAAAGAAAGCGCTCAAGCGCAATGTCGAACAGCTGCCGCACAGGGGTATGGTCGCGCCCCATCATGCGCTCCAGTCCGTAAACCGCACCGAGCATATGCGAGCTGTTTATCATGCTGCTGCCGCCGACGCCGACAAATATGTTCTTGGCGTGGTTGGACATTCCTATGACCTCATGCGGCACTACCTGACCGATGGAAAGGATCAGGTCATATCCGCCGTCCACAAGAAGCCTGTTCACCTCCACGTCAACAGGCTCTTTCCAGAGGCCGCCGGACAGCTCGCTCAGCTCATCGGCGCTTATTTCTCCAAGCTTTATAACATCGCTTCGCCAGTTATGTACGATGAAGCGGTCATGCGGAATGCCGGGGTACATTTTGTCAAGCTCGGCGTCCGTCATCGGTGCGTGCGTTCCGAGCGCCGGAATTATATCCACGTCCGCCCGTCCTTCAAGCTCCCTGTAACAGCAGCAGGTAAGATACCCGGCGCCAGAATGATAGCGCGTAAAATCCGGCGGAATTATCAGGACCCGGTTTAATTTTCGACCGAGGAGAAGGTTTTCGACAGCCTCCCTCTGCTCATCGGGCGATATGCCGCAGGAGTTTTTCTCGTGCAGAAAGTATTCCACTCTCTTATACCCCCGAATATGCCGAAAAGCCGCCGTCCACAGGGATCGTAATGCCCGTTATGAAGCGCGAGCAGTTCTCGTCGGCAAGAAAGAGGAGCGTGCCGATGAGATCGTCCACCTCTCCGAAGCGCCCCATGGGCGTTGCCGCAAGGATTTTGCCGCTGCGCGCCGTCGGCGTTCCGTCCGCGTTCCAGAGGAGGTCGCGGTTCTGCTTCGTTGAAAAGAAGCCGGGAGCTATGGCGTTCGCGCGAATACCGGTCTTGGCAAAATAGACCGCCAGCCACTGAGTAAAATTGCTCACGGCAGCCTTCGCGGCGGAATATGCCGGAATTTTGGTGAGCGGCCTGTATGCGTTCATTGATGAAATGTTTATGATGCAGCCGGTTTTGCCCGAGCCGATCATATCGTGAGAAAAAATCTGCGTTGAAAGCATGACCCCTATGAGGTTCGTTCCGAAAACATGCGCAACTGCGTCCGCCGGAAGGTCAAAAAAGCTTTGCTTTCCGGGCGCTTCAAGCGCTGTCATGTCAAAATATTCGTCCGCCGTCGTGGCGGCTCCGTCGTTGCCGCCCGCTCCGTTTATAAGGATGTCGCAACCGCCAAGCCGCTCCGAAACGGCAGCGTGCGCAAGCTCAAGGCTTGCCTTGTCCAAAACGTCCGCAGTTACGGCAATGGCCGTTCCGCCTGCGGCAGCTATATCCTCGCATACCGTCTCGAGTGGACCGGCTGTTCTGCCTATAACGGCCACCTTTGCTCCGCACAGAGCAAGCGCCCTTGCAAAGCTGCTGCAGAGCACACCGCCGCCGCCGGTTATGACCGCTGTTTTTCCTTCAAGATCCGCTTTAAACGGAAGCTTCATAATGATCTACCTCCTGACCTTTGCGTTTCCGCTCCAGATGCTCATGAGCTGTTCTTCACCTGTCGGATTTGCATAATCGTATATTTCCGTTACGGCCAAGGCGCCGGCGGCCCAGGCAAGGCTCAGACATTTTTCGGCCGGATATCCCTTCAGAAGAGCGTAAATAAGTCCTCCCAGAAACGCATCGCCGCCGCCGATGCGATCCAAAACCTCAATCTCACGCGGCCAGGCCGTATATCGGGCTCCGTTCATATCCATGATCGAACCGAAAACGTGGCGGTTTGCGTTTATTACCTCGCGATAGCTCATAACGCTGACAGATGCATTCGGGCACCGGAGTTTTATCCTGTCCAAAAGCTGCTCAAAAAACTCCATTCGAGCTTCAACGGTTTCTCCAGTGGGGCCTGATTCAAGCCGCTTGAGATCATAATCGTATGCCGCGAGATCGGCACCGACGAGAATATCCGCCGTATCCGCA
>CAKTED010000087.1 GCA_934546725.1 uncultured Oscillospiraceae bacterium
CCGCTGCCTCAAGAGGCTTCATAAACGCAACGGACTGCGCCGATTACCTTGTAAAAAAGGGTATGCCCTTCCGCGACGCCTATAAAATAGTCGGTCAGCTTGTAAACTACTGCATAAAAAACGGGAAGACGCTTGGAACCCTTTCCATGGAAGAATATAATAGCATGTCGGAAAAATTTGCATCCGACGTATACGAATACATAAACCTTGAAAACTGCGTAAACGCCCGTCTGGCAGAGGGCGGACCGTCGCGCAGCTCCGTGGATGCCCAGATAAACTCCGTAAAGGCCTTTCTTGAGAGCAGGAGGTAATTTTCGTGAAACCAAAGGTTTATATTGACGGTAAGGACGGCACAACAGGCCTCAAGATTTTTTCGCGGCTTGAGGGAAGAGACGATATTGAGCTTCTCCTCATCGATGAAGCTCTGAGAAAGGATACCGATGAGCGCAAAAGGCTCATGAACGCTGCCGATGTCGTTTTCTTCTGCCTGCCTGACGCAGCCGCCGTTGAGGCTGCCGCGCTTGTGGAAAATCCGAACACCCGCATCATCGACGCCTCCACCGCTCACAGGACATCTCCCGGCTGGAGCTACGGCTTTCCCGAGCTTTCGCCGGAGTTTCGGTCCGCCATTACCGCTTCAAGGCGCGTTGCCAACCCCGGCTGTCACGCATCCGGCTTTATTTCCTGCGTTTATCCGCTTGTAAAGCGAGGCATTCTCCCCCCGGATTATCCCCTCACCTGCTACTCGCTCACGGGATATTCAGGCGGCGGGAAAAAGCTCATCGCCGAATACGAGGCGCAGGACCGTGACCCGCGTCATGATTCGCACAGAATATACGGTCTCAGCCTGCACCATAAGCATATTCCCGAAATGATGAAAATCTGCGGACTGGATACCACCCCTGTTTTTATGCCGGTACTCGGTGATTTTTATGCCGGAATGGCAACGACAATCATGCTGCATAACTCCCTGCTGCCTGGTAAACCGTCCGCGCAGGATATTCATGAAGCATTCAGCGAGCACTACTCAGGCGAGCACTTTGTATCCGTAGCCAGCTTCGGCGGGGATGAATCCGTGATCTACGCTTCGTCGCTCGCGGGAACGAACAGGATGAAAATAACCGTCTGCGGCGACAGCGAGCTTACGTCCGTCACCTCAGAGTTTGATAACCTTGGCAAGGGCGCTTCCGGAGCCGCCGTTCAGAACATGAACATACTTCTCGGCTTCGATGAAGCGGCAGGCCTTGAATAATCAGTATAACACAGGAGATCGTAGACATGAAATATATTGAAGGCGGCGTTTGCGCCGCAAAGGGCTTCAAGGCCGCGGGCGTTTTCTGCGGCATAAAGGCAAATTCCTCTCCGCTCAAGAAGGATCTCGCGCTCATTTACTCCGAGGTTCCCTGTGCAGCCGCCGGGATTTTTACAAAAAATCAGGTTAAGGCCGCTCCTGTACTGCTCGATATCGAGCTTCTGAAAAGCGGCACGGCTCAGGCCATAGCCGCCAACAGCAAAAACGCAAACGCCTGCGCACCTGACGGCATGGAAAACGCAAAGCGCATGTGCGCCGCCGCCGCAAAGGCGCTTGGTATCAGCGAGCAGAGCGTCATAGTTTCCTCAACGGGCGTTATCGGCCAGCGGCTTAACATAGACGCCATCGAAAAGGGCCTTCCGCTGGCGGCGGCGGCTCTGAGCGAAAACGGCTCAGACGATGCCGCCCACGCGATAATGACGACCGATACCACAAAAAAGGAATTTGCCGTTGAGCTTGAGCTTGGCGGTAAGACCGTCCACATCGGCGGTATCGCCAAGGGCAGCGGAATGATCCACCCCAATATGGGAACCATGCTCTGCTACATTACTACGGACTGCGCCATCACGGCTCCCCTGCTCAAAAAGGCTCTGCTTGAGGCAAACAGGGTCAGCTTCAACCGCATAAGCGTTGACGGCGACACCTCCACAAACGACTCCTGCGTCGTCCTCGCAAACGGTCTCGCGGGCAATACGGAGATAAATTCCGAAAACGGCGATTTTTCCGCCTTTCTTGAAGCGTTTACGGCAATATGTATTGACCTTGCCCGTTCGATGGCGGCGGACGGAGAGGGCGCAAAGCACCTTATCACCTGCACCGTTACCGGCGCGGCGAGCGTAGAGCAGGCCGAGACCATCGGCAAGAGCGTTATCGGCTCATCGCTTACCAAGGCCGCAATATTCGGCTGCGACGCAAACTGGGGCCGTGTGCTTGCCGCAATGGGCTACTCCGGCGAAAGCTTTGATCCCGAATCGGTAGATGTTTTATTCAAATCAGCTGCCGGATGCGTGGCCGTATGCAAAAACGGCAGAGGCCTCGATTTTAATGAAGAGCTTGCAAAAAAGGTCCTCAGTGAAAAGGAGGTCGTCATCGACATCCTCATGCACGAAGGAAATGACAGCGCCACCTGCTGGGGCTGCGACCTTACATATGACTACGTCAAAATAAACGGGGATTACCGTACCTGAAGGATACGGCTGGAAGGAGCTTTGGAAAATGCCAACAGCAGACAGGGCTAAAATACTGGCAGAGGCGCTGCCATATATTCAGCAATACCACAACAAGACAATTGTTATAAAATATGGTGGAAACGCCATGATAAACAGGGAGCTTTTCGAGGCCGTAATGAGCGACATAGTTCTTCTCAACTTCGTGGGCATAAGAGTCGTTCTTGTCCATGGCGGCGGCCCCGAAATAAACGAAATGCTTAATAAGATCGGTAAGGAATCCAGATTCATAAACGGTCTCCGCTATACCGACGAGGAAACCATGGATATTGTCCAGATGGTCCTCTGCGGCAAGGTGAACAAAAACCTGGTTTCCGCAATAAACCGCACCGGTGGAAGAGCCGTTGGACTTTGCGGAACCGACGGATCGCTGTTCCAGGCCGAAAAGATGATGGATGACGGCATTGACTATGGCTACGTCGGCAAAATTGTCAATGTGAACCCGGATATCGTTTCCTACGCGCTCGACGGCGGTTATATTCCGGTGGTTTCAAGCGTCGCGCAGGGCGTTGACGCGGACGTGACCTACAATATCAATGCCGATACCGCGGCCTCGAAGCTCGCCATAGCACTCAAGGCCGAAAAGCTTATTCTTCTAACGGACATCGCCGGTCTCATGCTCGACCCGAAGGATGAGTCCACCTTCCTGCCGCTCGTTCATCTTGCGGAGATACCCAAACTTATCAGGGACGGCGTCGTCAAGGGCGGCATGATCCCCAAGGTGGACTGCTGCGTAGAGGCCGTAAGGCAGGGCGTTAACCGCACAAATATTCTTGACGGCCGCATTCCGCACTCGATCCTCATCGAAACGCTTACCGATGAAGGTCTTGGAACAATGATAAAATAGGAGGATTTTTATGACCTCAAAGGATATAATAGAGCTTGCCGACTCTTACGTTCTTCCCACCTACTCCCGCTTCCCTGTTGCATTTTCAAGCGGCCGGGGCGCGATACTTACGGACTTTGACGGGAAGGAATACGTTGATTTCGCCAGCGGCATCGGCGTAAATTCTCTTGGCTACGCCAATGAAAAATGGGTGCAGGCCGTATCCGCTCAGGCGGGAAGGCTTGCGCATGCATCGAATCTGTATTATACCGAGCCCTGCGCGCGTCTTGCGCAGGTCCTCACAACGCGCAGCGGCATGGCGCAGGCGTTTTTTGCAAACTCCGGCGCGGAGTCCAACGAGGGCATCATCAAGCTCGCAAGAAAGTACAGCTTTGACAAATACGGCCACGGCCGCAGCAATATCGTCACTCTTATAAATTCCTTCCACGGCAGAACGGTAACTACACTGAAGGCTACCGGCCAGGAACGTTTCCATAACTACTTTTTCCCGTTCACGGAGGGCTTTACCTATGCTGTCGCCGGTGAGCTTGACAGCGTTATCGAAGCCGCCGGAAAAAACAGCTGCGCCGTTATGATGGAGCTTGTTCAGGGCGAAGGCGGCGTCATGCCGCTTTCAAAGGATTTCGTTCAGGGCGTTGCAAAATTCTGCCGTGATAACGACCTTCTTCTGCTCATTGACGAGGTCCAGACGGGTGTGGGCCGCACCGGCAGTCTCTTCGCCTTCCAGCAGTACGGCATTGAGCCGGATGCCGTAAGCTTTGCAAAGGGTATCGGCGGCGGTCTTCCACTCGGCGGATTCATGGTGAACGAAAAATGCCGTTCCGTACTCGGCCCCGGAACTCACGCTACCACCTTCGGCGGAAACCCGATATGCTGCGCAGGCGCCCTCGCCGTGCTTGATGAGATAAACGACGAGCTCCTCCTTGAGGTAAAAACCAGGGGCGACTATATCCGCCAAAAGCTTACGGCCATAGAGAGCAGCTACATCAGCGATGTACGCGGGCTGGGCATGATGATCGGCATCGAAATAAACGGCACCTCGCATTCCGAGCTTGTAAAAAAGATGCTCTCTGAAGGTCTCGTCTGCCTCACTGCAGGCTCAAACGTTATACGGCTGCTGCCTCCTCTCACCATCAGCTATGAGGAGATCGACCGCGGCATAAAAATATTCAGAAAAGTTTTGGAGGAAGCATGATGAAAAACGATCTTCTCAAGCTGCTTGATCTCAGCAGCGAGGATATAAACGAAATACTTGACCTCGCCGATCAGCTCAAATATGATCTGAAGCACGGCATAAAGCACGAGCATCTTGCCGGAAAAACTCTTGCGATGATATTCGAGAAAAATTCCACACGCACGAGAGTTTCCTTTGAAACCGGTATCTACCAGCTCGGCGGCCAGGGCATTTTCCTTTCCAGTGCTGAAAGTCAGCTCGGCCGCGGAGAGCCCGTTAAGGATACCGCCCGCGTGCTTTCGCGCTACTGCGACGGAATTATGATCCGTACCTTCGAGCAGTCCAAGGTCGAGGAGCTTGCTGAGTATGCCTCCATCCCTGTTATAAACGGCCTTACGGATTTCAGCCATCCCTGTCAGGTGCTGGCCGATCTGATGACAATCCGCGAGCACTATTCCTCTCTTGACGGTCTTAAGGCCGCCTATATCGGCGATGGCAACAACATGGCAAACTCCATCATCGTCGGCTGCCTGAAGTCCGGAATGGACATTTCCATCGGCTGCCCCGACGCTTACCGCCCGGCTCAGGAGGTCATCGACTTTGCCGAGACCGTGCCGAACCACAAGCTTGTTATCACAAGCGACATTATGGAAGCCGCAAAGGATGCCGACGTTATTTTCACCGATGTCTGGGCCAGCATGGGCATGGAGGGCGAAAAGGAAAAGCGCATCCATGACTTCGCGGGATACTGCGTGGACGAAAAGCTCATGTCCGCCGCAAAGCCCGGCTGCATGGTCATGCATTGCCTGCCCGCACACCGCGGAGAGGAAATTTCCGAGGGCGTATTTGAAGCTCACGCCGACGAAATATTTGAAGAGGCCGAAAATCGCCTCCACGCTCAGAAGGCCGTTATGGTACTTCTTATGAAGGATAAGCACTAAGCGCACATTTCCGCCATGAAAGCCGTGTCTGCTTTCATGGCGGCATATTTTTATATGGAATAACAATTCTTTTACACATTAAAATATTGCATTTTTATAAAAGAGGAGTATAATATACTTACTTTTTTTTGGGAGGCAATCCAATGGCATTTAAAACTGATTATATGGCAGGGGTTTACGAAAATGTAGTAAAGAAAAACCCCAATGAGCCCGAATTTCTTCAGGCTGTAAAGGAAGTTCTTGAATCTCTCGAGCCCGTTGCCGAGGCAAGACCCGATTTTGTCAAGGCCGGTATATTCGAGCGTATCGTTGAGCCCGAGCGCTTCATCCAGTTCCGCGTAAGCTGGGTCGACGATTCCGGCAAGGTCCAGGTGAACCGCGGCTACCGCGTCCAGTTCAACTCCGCTATCGGCCCCTACAAGGGCGGTCTGAGATTCCATCCCTCCGTAAACGCTTCCGTTATAAAGTTCCTCGGCTTTGAGCAGATTTTCAAAAACTCTCTCACCAGCCTTCCCATGGGCGGCGGCAAGGGCGGCTCCGACTTTGATCCCAAGGGCAAGAGCGATATGGAAGTGATGCGCTTCTGCCAGTCCTTCATGACCGAGCTTGAAAAGCATATCGGCGCGGATACCGACGTTCCCGCGGGTGACATCGGCGTAGGCGGACGCGAGATCGGCTATCTGTTCGGTCAGTACAAGCGCATCAGAAATGAGTTCACCGGCGTTCTCACCGGCAAGGGCCTCAGCTATGGCGGCTCTCTCGCCCGCACTCAGGCCACCGGCTACGGCCTGTGCTACTTCGCAAACGAGATGCTCACCCATAACGGAAAGAGCTTCGAGGGCGCAAAGGTCATCGTTTCCGGCTCCGGCAACGTTGCCATCTATGCCTGCGAAAAGGCTACCACTCTTGGCGCTACAGTTATCGCAATGATCGATTCCTCCGGCTATATATATGATCCCAACGGAATCAAGCTCGACGTTATGAAGCAGATCAAGGAGGTCGAGCGCAAGCGTATCTCCGAGTATGCAAAAAGAGTTGACGGCGCTACCTTCACCGAAGGCTGCAGCGGTATTTGGACCATCCCCTGCGATATCGCCCTTCCCTGCGCAACGCAGAACGAGATCAATAAGGAATCCGCCGAGATCCTCGTGAAGAACGGCACCTACGCCGTTGCCGAGGGCGCCAATATGCCCTCCACTCCCGAAGCCGTCGAGGTATTCCAGGCTGCAGGCATCCTCTTTGCTCCCGCAAAGGCGGCCAATGCTGGCGGCGTTGCTACCTCCGGTCTTGAGATGACCCAGAACTCCATGCGTCTTCCCTGGACCTTCGAGGAGGTTGACGAGAAGCTGCACGGCATTATGG
>CAKTED010000088.1 GCA_934546725.1 uncultured Oscillospiraceae bacterium
ATCGAGCTCTGCAAGACGAGACTTCAGGGCGACGATGAGGAGGCAAAGCTCGTTGCGCAGAAGGTCCTCTGCTGGGTCCTTACGGAAACGCTCAAGCTGCTGCATCCCTTCATGCCGTTTCTGACGGAGGAGATCTGGCAGGCACTGCCGCATGAAGGCGATTTTCTCATAACCTCAAGCTGGCCGGAATATGATCCGGGCCACTGCTTTGAAAAGGAAGAGAAGGACATGGAGCGCGTAATGGCCGCTATAAAGGCGGTTCGCGCGCAGAGAGCGGAGAAAAATGTTCCTCCCTCCAAAAAGACGCATCTTTACGTTGAAACGGCAATGAAGGATACCTTCGAGGCGGGAAAGCCATTCCTTATGAAGCTTGCGTATGCGTCCGCCGTAACCGTTGGCGATACGGCTCCGGAAAATGCCGCCGAAATGGTCACCGCCATTACTACTGACGCAAAGCTCTATATGCCGCTTGCCGAGCTTGTGGATATCGATAAGGAGCTTGAGCGCATGGGCAGAGAACTCAAAAAGGCGCAGGCGGACTTTGAGCGCATTAACGGCAAGCTTTCCAACGAGGGCTTTGTCTCGAGAGCTCCAAAGCAGGTGGTCGCCGCAGAGCGTGAGAAGGCCGCAAGGCTTACGGCGCTTATCGAAAACCTCCAGGCGGGAATAAAAAATCTTGAAACAATGCGCTGACGCCCGAGTTCGACAATAATTTCATACAGCATGCCCTATAATTACCGTGCAGAGTTCATTTTGCTCTCTGCACGGTAAATTTTTTTGCGGGGAATGATGCTGATTGAAAATATCGGACGAATTCAGACATGGCAGTCTGCGAATATCGCTTTGCGGTGAGCTTGACCACCATGGAGCAAAGGCCGCCATGGCGGAAGCCGCGCTGGCCATAGAGGAATATCTTCCGCGGGAATGTGTGCTTGACATGGAAAAGGTCAGCTTTATGGACAGCTCCGGGATAGCGCTGATACTGAACACCGGGCGAAAGATGAACAGCCTTGGCGGGAAGCTGCGGGTGGAAAATGTTTCACCGCAGCCGATGAAGGTGGTGGACGCGTCCGGGATTGAAAGGATAATAGACATAAGGGAGGCTGAAAAATGAATAAGGATAACTATGAGCTTGGCGATATAAAAACCGCCGTGAGCGAGGCGGTGACGAACTGTATCGTTCATGCATACCCGGAGGAGATCGGCACGATACGCATGAAATGCCGCATAATTGACGGGAAAACGCTTGAAATAAGCCTTAAGGACAGAGGCGTTGGCATAGATGACGTGGAAAAGGCGCGTGAGCCGCTGTTTACAACAGGGGATCCGGGCGAACGCGCCGGTATGGGCTTTGCGATAATGGAAAGCTTCATGGATTCCGTAAGGGTGCGGTCGAGGCCCGGCCGGGGGACGACGGTGACGCTGCGCAAAAGCATGAGCGGAAGAAAATAGCATGAGCTTTGTGATGGACGAGGAGCTTCTGCGCGAGGCGAGAAACGGGGACAGGCTTGCCGCCGAAAGACTTGTGATCGAAAACTCGGGGCTTATATGGAGCGTTGCGCGCCGTTTTTTTGGCAGAGGAGTAGACAGCGACGATCTTTATCAGCTGGGCTGCATGGGCTTTATCAAGGCGCTTAGAAGCTATGACGAGAGCTACGGCACGCGATTTTCAACCTATGCCGTGCCCAAAATAGCCGGAGAGATTCGCCGCTTTATCCGGGACGACGGAAGCATAAAGGTGAGCCGCAGCATAAAGGAGCGGGCGGCCGCGATATATGGCGCCCGCCGGGAGCTTGAGCAGCAGCTTGGCCGCGAGGCGAGGATATCCGAAATAGCCGCGCATACGGGGCTTACGCCCGAGGAGATAGCCACGGCGGAAACCGCGGTATCGTCGACGCAGTCGCTGGAATATGAAAGCGGAGAGGACGGCTTCTCCCTGAAGGACGTACTTTTTGATGCGTCCCAGGAGGAAAAGCTGATCGAATATACGGCCCTGCGCGAGGGAATAGAGGCACTTGAGCCGCGCGAGCGGGAGGTCATAAAGCTGCGGTTTTACCGTGGACTTACTCAGCAGAGCGCCGCGCGCATAATGAACGTTTCGCAGGTGCAGATATCCAGGCTTGAGCGGAGAGCGATAGACGAATTGCGCGCATACCTCGAGTAGGTCCTTGCGAAAAGCTTTGGACTGGTGTATACTCAGGTCATATCAATAATATAGACAGAGGACATATTGTACTATGACTGATACGGCTTTTTCCGGGCGCTGGCTTGCCGCCCGCAGAAAAATAATTGAACACGATTTTGAAAAGCTCAATCCGCAGCAGCGTCTTGCCGTCATGACGACCGAGGGACCGCTGCTGCTTCTTGCCGGAGCGGGAAGCGGCAAGACCACGGTTATAATAAACCGCATTGCAAATCTCATGCGCTACGGTAAGGCGTCAGACTGCGAGGATATCCCGGCGGACGCGTCTGAGGACGCACTGGAGGCAATGGAGCGCTATGCCGGGCTCTGGTCTCCGGAGGACGAGGAGGCGGCAAAGGCCGCTGCGGCATATCAGCCCGCGGAGCCGTGGCGAATAATCGCCATAACCTTTACGAACAAGGCGGCGGACGAGCTCAAGTCCCGCCTTGAGGCCATGCTGGGAGAAAAGGCAAACGACATCTGGGCGTCCACCTTTCATTCCGCCTGCGTCAGAATACTTCGCCGCGATATAGATCGCCTCGGGATATTTACCACCGCATTCACGATATACGATACCTCGGACTGCCAGTCACTCATAAAGCACATTCTGCGAGATATGGATATCGACGAGAAGAAATTCACGCCCAGGACCATCCTGAGCGCGATAAGCAACGCCAAGGATGATATGCGCTCCGCCGAGCAGTATCTCGGGGAAGCGGGAAACGACCCCTGGAAAAAGACTATCGGCCGCGTTTATGTGGAATACACGCGCCGCATGCAGGAGTCAAACGCGCTTGATTTTGACGACCTCATTCTCTATACGGTCAAGCTGCTGAGCGAATGCGAGGAGGTCCTGAGCTTTTATCAGAATAAATTCAAATACCTGCTCGTTGACGAATATCAGGATACAAATATGCTGCAGTACAGACTTGTCAGCCTTCTGTCCGGTAAAAACAATAATATATGCGTTGTTGGCGACGACGATCAGGGTATATACAAGTTCCGCGGGGCAACGATTGAAAACATTCTCAGCTTTGAAAAGCAGTACAAAAACTGCCGGGTGATACGCCTTGAGCAGAACTACCGCTCGACGGAGTATATCCTTGAGGCGTCGAACGCCGTTATAAGCAGGAACACCGCCAGAACCGGCAAGGAGCTCTGGACGAAAAACGGCAGGGGCGAAAAGCTCACGCTCTATGTTGCGGCAAACGAAAACGACGAGGCGCAGTTCGTTGCGTCAAAAATGCTTGCCGGATTTTCGCAGGGTGATAACTGGAGCGATTTTGCCGTGCTTTACCGTATGAACGCGCAGTCGAACCAGCTTGAATATGCCCTCAAGCGAAACGGCATCCCGTACCGCGTATTCGGCGGCATGAAGTTCTATGACCGTGCCGAGATAAAGGACATGCTGGCGTATATGTGCGTTGTGAACAATCCGGACGACGACCTGCGCCTGAGGAGAATAATAAATAATCCTCCGCGCGGGATAGGCGAAAAAACACTCGATACCGCTGCGGAGCTCGCGGCGGGCGAGGGAATCTCGCTCTTCGCGCTTCTGAGAAAATCCCGCGATTATCCGCAGCTTCAGCGCGGAGCGGTGAAGCTTACGCTTTTTGCCAATATGATAGACGATATCAGAGCTGAGGTTCCGAACCTTACGCTTGACGAGCTTTACGATCTCATCGTTCAGAGGTCCGGATACCTCGAGGCGCTCGAGATGAAAAATACGCAGGAGGATCAGACGCGCGCAGAGAACGTGCGGGAGCTGAAGACCAATATCGTAAGCTTTATAAAGGAGCGCAACGGGCTGGGGAACCTTTCGGAATTTCTGGACGAGATGGCTCTTTACACAGACATTGACCAGATGGAAAAGGATAGCGACAGCGCCGTGCTCATGACCATGCACAGCGCCAAGGGGCTTGAGTTTCCCACGGTTTTCATCGTCGGTGCGGAGGAGGGAATAGTCCCCGGTCAGCGCAGCATCGGTGAGCCGGAGGAAATAGAGGAGGAGCGCCGCCTGTGCTATGTTGCCATGACGCGGGCTAAGAAGAAGCTCTACATAACGGCGGCAAAGCAGAGAATGCTTTTCGGAAGAACGAGCTGCAACGGGGTATCGCGCTTTGTTAAGGAAATACCGGAGGACTGCCTCGATGCGGTCCATGCATCGCGCCCGGTGAACGGGTTCCACAGCGCTTCAGCCTCTGCCGCGTCCGGTTCCGCACCGTCGCGCTATCAGCAGGGAATCCGCGCGCAGGGCTCGGGCAGGAGCTTCAGGGCCACGCATACTCCGGCGGCGCATGAGTCGAAATACAGCATTGCGCCGGAAAAGCCTGCGGCTCCGACTGAGGTACAGCTTGATTACTGCAAGGGTGACAGCGTGGTACACAAGGCTTTTGGCAGGGGTACGATATCCTCAATGCAGGCGATGGGCGGAGATTATCTTGTCGAGATAATATTCGACAGGGTCGGCACAAAGCGGCTTATGCTGAAATCCGCGTCTCAATACATGAAAAAGGCTGATTAAGACGGTAAAAAGTACAGGCCTCTCCGCGTATAATGGAGCGTAAACCATTATGCGAGGGGAGGCTTTTTTGTGCACAGACATTGCTGGAGACCCGGTCTGCTTATCATACTGCTCGGAATAAGCGTTATCCTTGCGATGGTGCTTCCGTCGGGCTTTTGGGGAATAATGATAGGTGTTATCCTTGTAGCCATCGGAATATCAATGATAAGAAGGTGAACGCATATGAAGATATATGTTTTCAGACCGCCGCAGTTTCTGGCAAGACTGCTTGTAAAGCTTTTTGTCCGTGGCTCGAGGCATGAATAGTTTTGCCTGTGGCCGAATATGCTCTATCAGGGTGCATAACGAACTTGTCCTAAGGAGAGTGTAACGGTCATGGAAGTAAAATTGCAGAAAAAAAGCATTTCATATTATTCAAAGGCGCTGGAGGTTGAGCTTTCTCAGGAGGAAACGGCGGATGTGATAGTTCCGGACACTCTGCCGGATGCAGCGGTCATCATTGATGCGGACGCGACTGCGATACTGCGGGGCAAAGAGGTAAGCGACGGACGGATGAGCGTGAGCGGTATGATATTCGGCCATGTTCTGTACAGCGCGGAGGGCAGCGAGCGTCTGCTGAAAATGCCTGTTCAGCTGCCGTTTACCGTAAAGAAGGAAAGCTCCGCCATAGTTCAGAGCGGGAAATGCACGGCAAAGCTCTCGATTGCAGGCTTTGAGGCGCGCATAATAAACTCGCGCAAGCTGCTGCTCCGCGCGGAGGTTACGGCAAATTGCGAAATATACGTTGAAACGGGCAGAAGCATGACAGAGAGCGCGGACAGTCAGGAGCTTGAGGTCCTGCGCGAAAGGCGCGAGTTTGGCGGCATATGCTCCGTCGGCGAGAAAACGTTCACGCTTGAAGAGGACCTTGTGCTGCCGGCTTCAAGGCCCAGGCCGGAAAGCATTCTGAAATACAGAGTGGCGCTCTGCTGCGACGAGACGGAAACCGTGGGCGGAAAGGTGGTCATGAAGGGCCGCGCGGTGATATATGTGCTGTATGCCGCAGAGAACGGCGGGGAGCCCATATGCGCCGATTTTTCGCTGCCATTTTCGCAGATATTTGAGGCTGAGGATGGGCCTGAGATATCGGATGCCGGATGCAGGCTGATGATAACGGGCCTTTATCTTGAAGAACTGGACGATGCTGACGGCGCGGCGGGCTTCAGACTGGAGCTCGGCGCGGTGGCGCAGTTCTGCCTGTGGAGCAGGCAGGAGCTTGAGTACATAAGCGACGCGTACAGCGTGAAGCACGAGACGGAGCTGAAGCTGGAGACCTTCAGACTGGAAAGCTCCCGGCGCAGAGAAGCCGAAAGCATTTCGGCCTCCTGTCAGCTTGCGGCTCCGGGCGATATCAGGAACGTAACGGATACTCATGTCTGTCTCGGCAAGCTGCGAAGAGACGGTGAGGGATGCGCGTGGACCGCCGCGGTATGGATGGTATATGAGACCATGGACGGCGGCATATCGTCAAGCAGCGGGAGCTTTGAAATACGCTGTGAGCATGCGGCGGGGCAGAGCATGAGCGCAGAGCTGTCCTCGGTAACGGCAAAGGCCGTTTCGGGCGGAGCAGAGATTCGAGTTACGATAGCGGTCGAAGCGATTGAATGCTGCGATATCGAGATCTCAACGCCGGAAAGCATTGTGATAGATGAAGCGGCCGTAAAAAGTTCGGCAGGTCAGCCGTCGATAATCGTTCTGCGGGCGGACGGAGTTTCGTCGCTGTGGAGTATGGCACGAAGCTGCAATACCACGAGAGAAATGATACTGGCGGCAAATCCCGGCGTTGCCGAGCCCGTACCGGATAAGGACTGTCTTTTACTTATAGCAAAAAAGCATTAAAATACCTGGCCCTGTTTTGCAACAGGGCCTCAAAGAAATGCCTGCATTTCTTTGAAGGGCTGCAGCCCGCCGCGCGCACTCGCTTTGCTCGCACACTTGCGGAC
>CAKTED010000089.1 GCA_934546725.1 uncultured Oscillospiraceae bacterium
ATACATGTTTATGAGAGTATCCTCAAAGGTCATGAGACAGTGCGCGCGCTCAAAAAGCCCGCGGAACGTGGGGACCATGACGAATTCGTTTTCGCGGTCCACCTGCTCAATGGCCTTTTTCGCATCGCTCCAGTCGAGCTCGGGGATCTCAGGGAAGGTGACATAATCGCGCCATTTTGTTATGTCCTTTATCACCTGGTTTTCCTCGTTTACCATGGGGATTATACCGGGATCGCCGGGGAGGTTGCGGTGAACAACGCCCCAGTGATCAAGGACGTGCTCGCCGGAGATGAAGAGAATGTCCCAGATGGAGATGGGGTCTATGATGCAGTGGAACGTGATTTGCGGGAATGCGTCGAAGCCATAGCCCATCCATTTGGGCGGCTGCTCGTTGTGAAGAACGGATAAAAACTGCTCTTTTTTTGTCATGAGTTCGGGCACCTCCTAAATTTTATATTAATAATGTAACACAAAGAAATAATAACGTCAATATATAGAAATAAAATAAATTGAAATGCTGAGAAAAACACTGAAATTCAACAAAAAACGAGATGAACAAAATAAAAAAATTTTTCTGTTGCATATATTGTCATTTTGATATATTATTAATGCAAAGCAGAACTTAAAAAGGCTTTAATAACTGCCTGCTGCAATGACAAACACAAATTATTTGAAATTTTAAATACATAACTGAAAGGAAGAACAAAATGGGCTCCAGATATTCTCACGTTTTTCAGCCTATCCGCATTCGCGGCATCGATTTTAAAAACCGCGTGACCCTCGCGCCCCCGTCTCCCAACCTTGCAAGCGAGGATGGACTTGTAACGCATGACTTTGTCGACTGGTTCCGCATGTTTGCCCGCGGCGGCGTATGTACGCTGTATGTCGGTAACTGCTCCATCGATATTACCGAGTGCAAGGACGAGGCGTATCAGCTGGATCTGAACAAGGATTCCGGTATCCTGCCCATGACATGGTATGCCGATATGTGCAGGCAGTATGCCTGCCACGCCTCCTTCGAGATAAATCACAACGGCGAAAACACTGCCTTTGAGACGGTGGGACACGCTCCCTTCAGCTCCTCGCCTCGTATTTCCGATAACGAGCGCCTGCGCGCGCAGCAGAATGGCCGCGAGCCCATTCCCTGCATTGAGATGACTAAGGAAAAAATATATGAGACCGTAGAAAAGTACGGCAAGGCTGCCGAGAGAATGAAGAGAGCCGGAATGGACATCGTCCTTGTTCACGGTGGCCACGGAAACCTCATCTCCCAGTTCACCAGCCCGCTTTACAATAAGCGTACCGACGAATATGGCGGAAGCACGAAGAACCGCGCCCGCTTTGCCATAGAGGTCTGCGATTCCATCCGCCGCCACTGCGGCGAGGACTTCGTCATTGAGTACCGCATTTCCGCCGACGAGATCGCTCCCGAGGGAATGCACTTTGACGAAACGCTCGAGCTTATCGGCTATCTGAAGGATCATATAGATATCCTTCATGTTTCCGCCGGTCTGCACAGCGACTTCAACTTCGCTTACTTCAACAACTGGTGCCAGAACTACCTCATGGACCACTGCTTCAACGTTCACTATGCCCGCGATATAAAGAAGGCGTATCCCGATTTGCTCGTAAACACCGTCGGCTCCATTATGAGCCTTGATTATGCCGAGGAGATCATAAAGAACGGCTGGGCGGACTTCGTTTCCATGTGCCGTCCTCTCATGGCCGACCCCGATATGCCGAGAAAGTATGCCGAGGACCGCCCGGAGGACAGACGTCCCTGCCTTCGCTGCAATACCTGCATGAACCATCTCATGATCCCCAAGCCCATCTACTGTGCCATCAACCCCATTTCCGGAATGACGAGCGAGCTGCGTGACGGCGTTGTCCCCAAAGCCACGGTAAAAAAGCGCGTTGCCATCATCGGCGGCGGCCCCGGCGGCATTCAGGCGCTTCAGACGCTGCTCGACCGCGGACACGACGTTACCCTTTATGAAAAGTCCGGCGTGCTGGGCGGAAACGTTATCGGCGCCGCCGTACCGCCGTTCAAGGTAGACGTTCAGAACTATCTGAAGTGGATGCGCCACACCGCCGCGCAGTGCGTCGAGAGAGGCGCGAAGATCCTGCTCAATACCGAGGCCACGAAGGAGCTTCTTGATCTCGAGAAGTATGATGCCATCGTTATCGCCGTCGGTGCTGATCCCATCGTTCCCAAAAGCATTCCCGGTATCACGAAGCCCCATGTCGCGTGGGCGCCGGATGCCGAGGAGGGCAAGGCGAAGGTTGGTGACAATATAGTCGTTGTCGGTGCTGGTCAGGTCGGTCTTGAGGCCGCGTATGATTACTCCGTGCTCGGCAAGAAGGTCACCGTTATCGAGATGAAGGACCTTATGACCACGATGATGGCTCGCGGCAGCCGCGACCTTATGGGCCTTATCAAGGATACCGATATAGATTGCAGATACGAGGTCGCGCTTCAGGAGATAAAGGACGACTGCGTCGTTATTAAGGACATTAAGAGCGGCGAGATATCTGAGATCCCCTGCGATACCGTGCTGCTCGCAATGGGCATCAGACCGCGCTTCGACGTCGTTGATTCTCTGCGCCACTGCGCGCCCGAAACGAGCGTTGCCATTGTCGGCGACTGCAATAATAAGGCCGGTACCATTGCAGAGGCCGTAAACCAGGCGTTCCAGGCCTGCATCCACATCTGATGCTGCACTGGGGCTGCATTTGGCCAATTTTGGGTATTTGAAATTCCCGCCCACATTTGTGGGCGGGAATTTTTTGAGTGCTGGAGGCGCGGGAGTGGACGCGGAGACTCAAGGTCTCCGTCATTCAGAGGGGTGCGCCAGCACCCCGTGGAATCCCCCATGGAGGAGTAGGGCAGTACGGTGTTGTTACCCACAGCAACCACCGAGGGGATTCCCGTGCGGAGCGCGAGAATGACAGCAAATAGGGCTTGTACCCAAAACGAAAAAACCGTTCGGGCAGAATGTCCGAACGGTTTTGTGCCGTAATGTGAAAAACTTATGCGCGGAGATCAGAACAGGCTCGAGCTGTTCTGAAGGTCGATGTACCACGAACGGCCGACCTTGATAAGGGTGATAACGTTGGAGCTGGTCTCTTCGGAAACATCGTCGCCGCTCAGCTTTATCTGAATCTCGGCGGTTTTGGCGGCTTTGACCTTAACGTCATAGTCTTCGTAATCCGCTTTGATGCTTTCAAGCTCACGGGAGGAAACCTTGTCGAGGCTGATGATCTTGTAGGAGTACTTCCAGTCGTCACCATATATGTATTCGATATAATCGGTGCTGTAGGAAAGGCTGTCCTCAAGATCGGCCGTGAAGTCCGCCTTTGAAGAGCCGCTCTGCTCGAGGGCGTAATCGATCATCCCGCCGGGGATGATGCTGAGCATGTCCTTTGCGTCGGCTTCAAAGGAGGCATCGACAAAGGTTTTGATGGTGGCCTTGCAGCTTCTTCCGCCGAAGATGGCGATGCCGAGAATGATCACGAGAACGGCCGCGACGGCAACGGTGATGATGCCGATGAGCTTATTATTGTTTACGGGCTTTGCGGCGGGAGCTGCCGCGCCGGGGACGGCGGGGGCTTCGGGAGCCGCGGCGGCGTTCATGGGAGTGCCGCAGGAGGTGCAGAATGTAGAGTCGTCAGAGTTCTGAGCGCCGCATTTTACACAGTACATATCTTTTTATCACTCCTGAACGTTGTTTTCGCCGCTGCCTTCGGCGGGGGTATCAAGCTTAGTGCCGCAGCTGTTGCAGAAAAGGCTGTCTGCCGAGACCTCGGCGCCGCATCCGGGGCATTTGCGGGCAGTGTCGGCGGCAGGCTCGGGAGCGGGCTCAACGTGAGGAATAGCGGTGCCGCAGGAGCTGCAGAACGCGGCGTCGCGCGGGACCTCAGTGCCGCAGCCGGGGCATTTCGTGATGCCCTTGATCTCGTTTATCTTCTCCCTGCACTGCGCTATCTCTTCAAGAAGGGCGTTTATCTCGCCGATGCTCTGCGCCGCCTCAAAATCGGCGTCGTCCTTGTGCTTGGCATAAACGGCCTGACCGATGGCGCTGTAAAGCTGATTTATCTTCTTTTCCTTTTCGGATATGGTGCCGTTGAGCTTTGCGACATCGGTGAAATTCTTCGTCTGCTGCGCAACGCCCTGACCTGCGTCGGCTATCTTCTTGCCGAGCTGTTCAAAAAATGCCATGAAATATTCCTCCATTCGCTGTTTATATATGGTGATTGAGAAAAAACGACTGATCCCACTTCGGGAGTTTATATCATATTATCACGAAGCGCGAGCGAAAACAACAGGTTTTATTTAAAAAAAGCGATATCCGGCCTTCCAAAGGCTGAGATGGAAGGACGGATATTGTAATATGACGGAATTATTCGGTAAAATGAATGTGATTATTGATGTGATCCTCGCAGAAGCAGTGGTATCCGGCGCATTTTGAGCAGTAGCGGAACTCAAGCTCCGGGTGATCTGTATCCGTGCGGCCGCATACGGCGCATTTGCGCGTGTAGGGCTTGCCCTCGGTCTCGGCCTTCGCCCTTCTGGCGGCCTTTTTCATGTTTATGACATTGTCGTTACGCGGTCGGTAGTTCCTTTTGCGGAAGCCGGAAAGGTGGTATGCTATCATGTCATAGCAGAAGATGAAGTAGTTCAGGACCGCGACTATCGGCAGAAGGGCGACGACTACGCTGCCCTCCACGAGCGAGGAGACAACGCCGAGGGCGAAAAGCGCGGCGTCGGCATAGGCCAGCCACTTTATCTTTATCGGGATCACGAAAAACAGCAGAACTCGGTTATCGGGATAATAGGTGGCGAAAACGAAGAACATGGAGAGGTTTATATAGGATGCGTCGAGCAGAATGACTGAGGAGCCGCTGATAAGACCGGCTATCATGCCGTAGATTATGTTGAAGAGAATGCCGGAAAGGTAATAGAGCGTAAACTTTGCGCTGCCCCATTGCCGCTCGAGCGTACTGCCGATGAAGTAATAGAAGTACAGCGAAATGAAAAGCAGAAATATGTTGCCAGAGCTGGGAACAAAGATGAAGGTGATGAGCCGCCATATTTGCCCGTGAAGTATGGCCGTGGGGCTGAAAAGAAGATAGTAGGTGAAGTATCCGCTGCGATCCATCGAGGAAAAGAGGTAAACGATGACGTTGCCGATGACGATGAAGAGCATAAGGTTCGGTATGCCGAAGCGCGGGTGCCTGGAGCAGAAGCGGTCTATTGCGGTAGAAAGCTTTCTCATATCTGACCTCACTGAAATGAATTTAAACTATAATTCATGTTACACCCAAAAGCATGGTTTGTCCATGCAAAAAGTGTAAAGTTATTTTTAATAATTGAATGGAATAATCAAAAAATGTACTTTAAGTCTGAGAATTTATGTGATATAATCAGAGCGTATGCTGAAAAGGCGTATCAAATGCTATGATAACACAAAGTACTTATATATATAACAGGAGGAAAAAATAATGGCTAAGAGAGTATTCTCGTCTGAATCCGTCACTGAGGGACATCCCGATAAAATATGCGACCAGGTTTCCGACGCTATTCTTGACGCGTATATCGCTCAGGACAGGATGGCGCGCGTTGCCTGCGAAACCATAACCACTACCGGCATGGTACTCGTGATGGGAGAAATAAGCTCCTCCGCCCAGGTGGATATTCCTGCCGTCGTAAGAAAGACCGTTGAGGAGATCGGCTATACGAAGCCTGAATACGGCTTTGACTGCAACAGCTGCGCCGTGCTCGTGAATATCGACAAACAGAGCGCCGATATCGCAATGGGTGTTGATAACTCCATGGAATATAAGAATGAAAACGGCGTTGACCCTGCCGACCTTATCGGCGCGGGCGACCAGGGCATGATGTTCGGCTTTGCCTGCGACGAGACTCCCGAGTTTATGCCCGCGCCCATATATTACGCCCATCAACTCACCCGCAAGCTTGCCGAGGTGCGCAAGAGCGGCCTGCTCCCTTGGGTGCGCCCGGACGGCAAGGGCCAGGTCTCTGTTGAATATGATGAAAACGGCGCTGTCGCGAGAATAGACACCGTTGTTGTCTCCACGCAGCACGATCCTGATATCGCGCTTGAGGAGCTCAGAAGCGAGATCATCGAGAAGGTCATAAAGACCGCGCTTCCGGCGGAGTTGCTTGACGAAAATACCCGCATGCTCGTGAACCCCACCGGACGCTTCGTTATCGGCGGCCCGGTAGGCGACTCTGGCCTTACGGGAAGAAAGATCATCGTTGATACATACGGCGGAATGGCCAGCCACGGCGGCGGAGCCTTCTCCGGCAAGGACCCCACGAAGGTAGACCGCAGTGCGGCGTATATGACGAGATATATTGCGAAAAATATCGTAGCGGCCGGGCTGGCGAAAAAGTGCCAGATCGAGGTGGCCTATGCCATCGGCGTGGCGTCTCCCGTGTCTGTTCTCGTCGATACCTACGGTACCGGCAGGGTTTCTGACGAGAAGCTCGTTGACATCATAAAGGAAAACTTTGATCTGCGTCCGGCGAGCATCATAAGCTATCTTGACCTCCACAGACCCATCTATAAATCCACGGCCGCATACGGTCATTTCGGCAGAACGGATGCCGACTT
>CAKTED010000090.1 GCA_934546725.1 uncultured Oscillospiraceae bacterium
CCCACAGCGTAAGCTCATAAAGCCGAGATTTATCTATCCACTCAAGCTCGCCCTCGTCGCAGGAGGTAAGCGTCCCTTCAAAGCCCGTCGCGGTAAAAAGATGCATATACTCCGTGCCCCATTCGTCGGAGACAAAGGTAACTATACCGCGATATTCAAACTCCGTAAGCTCAAGTCCCGTTTCCTCGCGCGTCTCTCTGAGCACGCAGTCCTCCGGACTCTCCCCCGCTTCAAACTTTCCGCCTATGCCTATCCACTTATCGTGGTTAAGGTCGTTTTCCTTTATGGTCCTGTGAAGCATGAGGTATTTTCCGTCTCTTTCGATATAGCAAAGCGATGTATTCTTCATCGATGTGCCTCCTGCCTGCAAAAAGCGCTGCGGACTTTTTCTCCGCAGCGCTTTTGATATTTTTTATCTTACCTTGCCCTTTTTGCCCTTCAGCTTGCACCACAGAGGACCTGCGATGAAAGCGGAGGAATAGCCGCCGGAGATAACGCCGACCATGATCGGGATCGCAAAGTTTCTGATGGAGGAGACGCCGAGGATAACGAGCAGTATGATCGGCATGAGCGTGGTTATCGTGGTACCAACGCTTCTGCGCATCGTCTGCGTGATGCTTCTGTCAACAACGCGCTCAAAGTTCTCCTGTCCGCCGCTCTTCTTATAATTCTCTCTGATGCGGTCAAAGACAACTATCGTGGCGTTAATGGAGTAACCGATAATGGTGAGCGCGGCGGCAATGAAGTTCATGTTCATGGATATCTGGAAGATAACGTAAACGCTGAGCATGACCATCAGGTCGTGGAGCAGACAGATTATCGCGGCAATGCCGGAGCGCAGCTCAAAGCGGATGGTGATATAAATGAGTATGAGCAGCGCCGCCAGCGCGGAGGCGATGAATGCGGCTCTCGTAATATCCTTACCGACCGAGGCGGAAACATAGTCGCTGGAGATAAGTGTTACATTATCCTCGCCATACTTTTCACTTACAGCCTGGAAAGCAGCATCGCGCTCTTCGCTGTCGATCTCGGTCATCTTTATCGTTACGACCGTGCCGCCGTTGCCGGACTTTGTAACGGAAGAGGGCGTTACGCCCGTAACGTCCGCGACGATGGCGGAAATATCGTCGGAAATATCCTTCGTTACCTCCGTTCCGATATCATACTCCATCGTAACGCCGCCGACAAAGTCGAGGTCAAGATTGAACAGGCTCTTGCCAAACGGAAGGAGAATAATGCTCACAAGGCCGGTGATGCAAAGCACTATCGATACGATACCGGTCACTTTGAAATCCTTCACCGCGTGAATAAGCTTCGGTTCCTTCGCCTTCTCTTCCTCCGAGGGCAGCCTTACGCCGTAAAGCGAGAGCTTATTGGCGCGCAGCGCAACGAGGCATTTGAGCAGAAGTCTCGGAACGATGAGCATGCAGATCATGGAGAGAATAACGCCTATGAGCAGCGTTTTCGCAAAGCCGAGGATGGTGCCCGTGCCCTGCCAGAGCAGTACGACGGCCGCTATGACCGTAGTGATATTTGAGTCTACTATTGCGGCAAAGGCCCGCTTGAAGCCAAGGTCGACTGCCGAGCGGAGAGTTTTGCCCGCTATAAGCTCCTCGCGTATGCGCTCATAGATAACTACGTTCGCGTCAACCGCCATGCCTATCGTGAGTATGATACCCGCAATGCCGGGCAGCGTGAGGTTTATGCCCACGGCCGTCATTACGAAGAGGAACATTGCGATATAGAGCAGCAGCGCAAAGTCGGCGATAAGACCGGGCAGTCTGTAAACAACTATCATGTAGAGCATGACGAGCAGAACGCCTATGATACCGGCGATAATGGCCGTCTCAAGCGAGCGCTCGCCAAGCGAGGCGCCAACGGCCTGGAGCTTGGATTCATGCAGCTCAAAGGGCAGTCGGCCCGCGCTGATTATGGAAGCGAGATACTGAGCATAGTCAGACGAGGCGCTGGAGCCGAGGGTGATTATGGGCGTTGCCGTATCAAGGCCCGTGTCGGCATACTCGGAGCTGACCATGGGCGTACTGATGGCCTCGTTATCCATAACGATGGCAACATAGCGAAGGGATTCGTCGCTCTTCGCGGCGGCGTTTTTCGTGCCCTCCTTAAACATCTGCCGGCCCTCGTCCGTAAGGTTGAGCTGGACATAGTACTGGGACACTCCCGTGCTGTCCACCGGACCGTACGCTGCGGTGGCGGAGGATATCTGCTTACCGTCAAGAATCACGTTTCCGTCGCTGTCACGAAACTCGATGACGGCGGTGGTACCAAGCATCTGGACCGCTTCCTCGGGGTCCTCAACATTGGGGATCTCGAGCACGATGCGGTTGGAGCCGTAAAGATAAACGTTTGCCTCGGTGTACCCCAGCGTATTGAGACGCTGGCGAAGCATTGTCTGCGCCGTTTCCATGCCGTCAGCAAGCTCGGCATCCGTCATTCCCTCGGGAATATCGGCTTCATATGTAATCTCGGAGCCGCCGACAAGGTCAAGGCCAAGGGTTATACCCTCCTTAAGCGGCGGGATCTCAAAGCTCCCGATCGCAATGCCGAAAAACGCAGAAAAAAGGAAAAGGGCGATGACGATAATTATCGCCCCGATGGTGATTATACTTCTTTTCATATGCTGCTAAAGCCTCCGCTTAATGTTGATTATTCTTCCGCAGCTGTGCCCGCGGCATCCGCGCTTGCGGCGCTGCGGAACCTGACGCGGGACTGACGCACCTCTTCAAGCGCCTCGGAAATTGCGCTTTCCGTTCTGCGCATGGCGTCGTCCGCATATTCGTTTGCGGCCTTTTTCAGCGCGAGGCTGCGCTTTTCGGCAGCGTTAATGATCTCGTTGCTGCGCATTTTGGCGGCCTTTACTATGGTCTGCTCATCGACCATACGTCTCGCGTGCTCCTCCGCCGCCTTACGCATGCTGTCCGCTTCCTTCTTCGCATTTGCGATAAACTCGCTGCGCGCGCTTACAAGGCGCTGAGCCTCTGCAAGCTCCGTAGGAAATTGCGCCCTGATCTCGTCAAGAAGGTCAAGAGCCTTGTTTCTCTCTATAACGCATTTCTCCGCGCCAAGAGGCAGGCCCCACGCATCCGAGACCATGTTATAGAGCTCATCCAGAAGTTCCGTTATCCCATTTGCCATTTTATATCTCCAATCTGCCGCTATTTGCCGCCGCAGGACTGCCTTTTTGCAGATAAGGTCTCCCCGCGGCGCGGAATGTCACCTGCCTGCACTGGCGGCTGCCGCCGTTTAATGGCCGCGGCATGCCGGTTTCCTGATTTTTATTGCGCTGCAAGCGCCTTACCTCCCGGTCACGCGCTCCTCTATCGCAGATATCAGCTCCCTCGGCGCAAACTCCGTCAGATCCGCGCCGAATGCCGCCATTTCCTTGACGGCGCTTGAGCTGAGATACATGTACTTTTCGCTGGCGGCCAGAAAGAAGGTCTCCAGCTCGGGATTGATCTTTTTGTTGATTATCGCCATCTGGCATTCCTTTTCGTAATCAGAAAGAGCGCGAAGGCCTCTCACGACTACGGCGGCATCGCGTTTTTTTGCATACTCTGCCACAAGGCCGTCCCAGGAGTCCACCTCCACGTTGCCGAAGCGCTTTACAACGAGTCTGATCTGCTCCAGGCGCTCCTCGGTCGTAAAAAGCGGCTTTTTCGCGGAATTTACCATGACACATACGATGAGCCTGTCAAAAACCTTTGACGCTCTTTTTATAAGGTTGAGGTGGCCGAGCGTGACAGGGTCGAAGCTGCCCGGATATATTGCGGTTTTCATGTGACCATTCCTTTTTACAGGCGGGTGTACACAGAGATCTTCACCTTGCCGTATCTATATGTTTTAAGGCGCTTATATGGCTCTTCGAGCTCCGGAAGCTCCTTTTCGGCCGGACACTCGCATACTATTATACCACCTGTATTCAATTTGTCAAACTCAACTATTCTTTTGAGGGCGTTTTCCAGCAAATTTGTTTTATATGGCGGATCGAGGAAAACAAGGTCAAACCGCTCCCTGCCCGAAAGATAGCTGAGCGAATCGCCCTGGACGACCTTTCCGCCCTCAAGACCGGTTTTCTCAAGATTTTCTCTCACAAGCTTTATCGCCGCCTTGCTCTGATCCACGAACACGGCGCCTGCCGCTCCCCTGCTCAGCGCCTCGATGCCCAACTGCCCAGTGCCCGCAAAAAGGTCGAGTACGCGCCTGCCCTCGATGTCAAACTGAATAATATTGAACACCGCTTCCTTTACGACATCCGTCGTAGGACGTATATCCATCCCAACCGGCTCGGACAGCTTTCTGCCTCTCGCCGTTCCGGTAATAACTCTCATTCGCCTTTCCCTCCATGAAAATATTCACATATCGCTCTTGCCGTGCTCCTCGGCACCACCTGAGCAAGCGCCTCCTCGTCGGCGCTCTCTATCGCCCTTATGCTTTTGAACGCTTTCAGAAGCTCGTTTCTGCGCTTTTCGCCCACGCCGGGTATTTTGTCAAGACTTGAGCCATAGCTGTTTTTCATATGCAGCTTACGGTGATACTCTATGGCAAAGCGGTGAGTTTCCTCCTGGATCCTTCCGATCAGAGAAAAAACAGACGTATTGCCGGAGATGCCTATCTCCCTCCCGTCCGGCGCGGTGAGCGCGCGGGTACGGTGGCGGTCGTCCTTGACCATGCCGAATATCGGCACGCTTATCCCCATGGCACTGACGGTCTTCACCGCCATATCGGCATGCACGCTGCCGCCGTCCACCAGCAGCAGGTCCGGCAGCTTCGAGAACTTTTCGTCGCCCTCAAGGTAATGCGTAAAGCGCCTTGTAAGCACCTCCTGCATGCTGTGATAATCGTCCTGCCCACCAAGCGTTTTGATCTTAAAGCGCCGGTAATCGCGTCTGAGCGGCTTTGCGTTTTCAAAAACCGTCATGGAGCCGACAATATCGGAGCCTGCGGTATTTGAAATATCATAGGCCTCTATCCGCATTGGCAGACTCGGCAGCTCCATGGCGTTTTTCAACCATTCAAGAGTTTTTGCCGTGCGCTCCTCGCGATTCGTTATGCGCTCGCACTCTTCAAGGCCATTTATATTGGCCGTTTCCACCATTTTTTTCTTTTCGCCGCGCTGCGGTACGCTTATATTGACCCTTTTGCCGAAATTATCTGAGAGAAACAGCGCCAGCTCCTCCATATCCGGCAGCTCAAGCGGAAGGTAAAGCTCCTTCGGACAAACGCCGCGAATGGCGTAATACTGCCGGACAAGCTGCGAAAGCACCTCGTCATCCTCCTCCATCGGCAGCTCGAGGATCTCATAGTCCTTATCCAGCAGCCTGCCCTGAATGAAGTGCAGAACAACAAAGCAGCTTTTCGCCGTTCCGCGCGCAAAGCCGGCAACGTCAGTATCCGCGTTGGCCGCATTCTGAACGAGCTGCTTTTTCACCAGCCCGGATACGGCGCGCATTCTGTCTCGCAGCTCGGCCGCTATTTCAAACCTGAGTTCCCCGGCCGCCTTTTCCATCTGGCTCTCCAGCTCTGCGCAAAGCTCGCCGGTGCGGCCTTCAAAAATCAGTATCGCCTCATCGATCGCAGCGCGATATGCCTTCTCATCCGGTTCACCGCGGCAGTACCCCGCGCAAAGTCCCATATGATAGTTGAGACACGGTCTCCCCTTCCCGACCTCCGCCGGGAAGCGCCTTGAGCACGTCGGCAGCTTAAGCGCCTTGCACACGGCGTCAAGCGCCTCGTAAAGCGTTCCGCGTCCGCCAAAGGGGCCGAGATATTTCGCCCCGTCGCGGCCGGTTCTGCCGACGACCGTAAATCTCGGGTAGCTTTGAGACAGCTCCACCCGCAGGAACGGATAGCCCTTATCGTCCTTGAGAAGTATGTTATACTTCGGCTTATGATGCTTTATGAGCTGGTTTTCAGTAACCAGCGCTTCAAACTCCGAGTTGACAACTATAACATCAAAGTGATCTATATGCGAAACCATCGCGGCTGTCTTGACGTTATGCCCGCTCTCGCGAAAATAGCTGCTCACGCGGTTGCGCAGCACCTTGGCCTTGCCAACATATATAACCGTGCCGCTCTTATCCATCATTATATATACTCCCGGCCGCAGCGGAAGTGAATGCGCCTTATCGCGCAGCTCTTCAAAGGTCACTGTGCTTCAATCCCCGTAAAATCAAAATCCGGAATAAATTTCTCTCCCGCCGAGTCCATATCCTGAAAGAAACCGTCCTCTATCCCGGCGGCGAGCATATACGCCTTTATTCTTTCATACTCTTTCTCCGTAATGCGGCGATTTATCTCCGGGTGTTCTGCGGCCCGTCCGCACGGCGTATACTGGCTCATGAGGCTGAACAGCACCTGACCCGGTGCAAAATTCTCCGTTACCCAGTCTATAACGCCGAAGGAATTATCCGGAAGTCCAGGCAGTATGAGATGGCGGATAATAAGTCCGCTCTGAAGCATATCGCTTTCATCAAGCCTGTACGGCCCCGTCTGGCGGTACATTTCCAAAATTGCCTCCCGCGCTGTTCGTACATAGTCTCCTGCCTTTGAATATCGCGCAGCG
>CAKTED010000091.1 GCA_934546725.1 uncultured Oscillospiraceae bacterium
CCCCTCGCTTTTGTGAGTATCAGTCAACAATTTCAACCGAAACCCGTTTGCCGCTGCGCTGGGCAAGAGACTTGACCAAAGCGCGTATCTCCTTAGCAATACGGCCCTGACGGCCAATGACTTTACCCATGTCACCCTCTGCAACGCGGAGTTCGAGAACGGTTTCGCCGTTTTCCTCGCGCTCGCTCACAGTAACCTCGTCAGGATTGTCAACAAGGCTGCGGGCAATGTAAAGTAAAAGCTCTTTCATTGTAACGACCGATCCTTTCGCTCATTAACTTGCGTTACAGAACGCCTTCCTTTTTCAGCAGAGCCTTAACGGTATCGGTGGGCTGTGCGCCGTTTTTGATCCACTCAAGAGCGCGCTCCCTGTTGACCTTGACCTGAGAGGGCTCGGCCAGTGGATCGTAGGTACCAATTTCCTCAATGAATCTGCCGTCACGGGGGAAATGGGAATCGGCTACTACTATTCTGTAAAACGGGTTCTTCTTGGCACCCATTCTGCGAAGTCTGATTTTTACCATTTCGTTCACCTCCAAAAAGATTTGAATATATTTGGAAAATGCATACTGCATTCAGCCAACATTGCTTAAAGACCGAAGGGGTTCATGCCGCGGCCCTTTTTGCCCCTGCTCATGCGCATGAGCTTTTTTGCGTTCTTTCCGCTCATCTGCTTCATCATTGTCTGCATGGATGAAAACTGCTTGAGCAGACGGTTTACATCAACTACCTGCGTTCCGCTGCCGGCGGCAATGCGCTTTTTGCGGCTGCTGTTCAGGATCTCGGGATTATTTCGCTCGTAGGGCGTCATCGAAAGAATTATGGCTTCGGTACGCGCCATGGCCTTTTCGTCGATGGAAGCGCCGCTGAGAGCCTTTGCGTCTACACCGGGGATCATCCCGGCAATGTCCGCAAGAGATCCCATGGATTTTATGGAGACGAGCTGCTCATAAAAATCGGCAAGAGTAAACTTGTTTTTCAGGAGCTTTTCCGTCATCTCGGCGGCTTTTTTCTCATCAAAGGTCTGCTCGGCCTTTTCTATGAGGGTGAGAATATCGCCCATGCCAAGAATACGGGAGGCCATACGGTCCGGATGGAAGGGCTCAATACCGTCAAGCTTTTCGCCGATACCGGCAAACTTTATGGGCTTGCCCGTTACGGCTCTTACCGAGAGGGCGGCGCCGCCTCTTGCATCGCCGTCCAGCTTCGTGAGGAAAATACCGGTAACGCCGAGAGCTTCGTCAAACGCCTTTGCAACGTTTACGGCGTCCTGGCCGGTCATGGCGTCTATGACGAGCATTACTTCGTCCGGTTCGACCTCGGACTTGATATTTTTCAGCTCGTTCATGAGAGCCTCGTCAATATGGAGACGACCGGCGGTATCGAGAAAAACAATATCGTTGCCATGCTTTTTTGCATGCTCAACGGCTGCCTTTGCTATTTTTACCGGGTTTTCGTTACCCATCTGAAAAACGGGAACATCGACCTGCGCGCCTACGGTTTCGAGCTGCTTTATTGCGGCGGGGCGATAAACGTCGCACGCCGCGAGCAGGGGACGCTTACCGTTCTTTTTCATATAGGCGGCCAGCTTGGCGCCGTTTGTGGTCTTGCCCGCGCCCTGAAGGCCGACGAGCATAACGACAGTCGGAGACTTCGAGGATATGTTCAGCTTTGAGTTATCGCTGCCCATGGTAGCGGTAAGCTCTTCGTTGACGATTTTTATGACCATCTGCGCGGGAGTAAGGCTTTCGAGCACGTCTGCGCCGACGGCTCGCTCGCTCACTCTTGCTATGAAGTCCTTGACGACCTTATAGCTGACGTCTGCCTCAAGAAGGGCAAGGCGAACGTCACGCATGGCCTCCTTGATATCGGCCTCCGTGAGCCTTCCCTTGCTTCTGAGACGCTTGAAGGTGGCGGACAGCTTTTCCGATAAACTTTCAAATGCCATAAGTGTCCTCCGTTAATTTTTCATCAGTTGAAGCTTTGCGTCGATGCTGTTGCAAAGCTCAAGAAGTCTGCCGTTTTTGAAGCGGACGCTGTTGAGGTGAGCGATTTCGCCAACGTAGCCCTCCAGCTCGGCGATGTCCCTTTCAAGAGCCTCGCGCTGGCGGATCATGCCAAGCTTTGCCTCAGTCCCCTCAAGGATGCTCTCCGCGCGAACGATAACGTCCCTTACCGCCTGGCGGCTTATGCCGTCGTTCTCGGCTATTTCCGAAAGAGAAAGATTTTCTCCATAGTAGAGGTCAAAATATTCCTTTTGCTTTTCGGTGAGCATTTCGCCGTAAAAGTCAAAAAGTATGGCCATACGCACGTTCTTTTCCAAAAATGCTCCCTCCAAACTGTAAAGTCTTTTCACTTACCATGCGAGTGTACAACATTTTTTTCGCGCTGTCAACAGTTTTCTGAAAATTTGTAATGCAAAAGTACTTTACAGCATTTGTCGCCAGGGGCGAATATGAAAATTATCGGCAGCAGAAAATATGGATCACCGCCATTTCGCCGCGCGGCGGCCGAAATTTACAAACAGTTCAAAAAAGTATCCGCCAAATCGCGGGGTTATCTATTGTTAAACGGGCTTAAATATGGTAATATATTTTAAATACAGAAGAGGAGGTGGCGTTTTGGAAAAGGTATTACGAAAAACCGTCATGCCGGGGGTGAATCTTCTCTGCATAAGAACGGATAAATTCAAAACGGGATATTTCAGCGTTTCGCTGCTCAGACATCTCAGCCGCGAAAACGCTGCGAAGGACTGCATTATTCCCCGCGTACTGAAGCGCGGCTGCAGCAGATATCCGGATATGGCGAGCCTTTCCGCCGCCCTTGATGAGCTTTACGGCGCGGTAGCCGAGCCCGCGCTGAGACAGCGGGGAGAGGTACTTTGCACCGGCTTTGTCTCATCCTTTGTCGATGGCAGATATCTGCCGGGCAATCCGGATACCCTTGAAAAAACTGTCGGCCTTGTCGCGCAGCTGCTGCTCGACCCAGCCACGAGAGACGGTCTTCTCAGCGCCGAATATGTTAACTCCGAAAAGGAGATCCTCTGCGATGATATTCGCGCGTGCGTTAACGATAAGCGGGCCTATGCCGCGCGCCGCCTGCGCGAAACCATGTGCGCCGGGGAAGACTATGCGGCCTATGCTTACGGAAGCCTTGAGAGCGTTGAAAAGATCAACTACGTTACGCTTACGAGGTATTACCGCGAAATGCTTGCGGAGTCCGAAATATATATGTTCTACTGCGGAAGCGCGGATATTGCCCGCGTTGAGCTTGCGGTGAAGGAGGCCTTCGCCGCGCTGCCGAGGGCGGACGCCTTTGTGGAAACGGTAACGGATGTGCGCACGACCGTGGACGAGGAGCGGTATATAACCGAGGAAATGGACGTGCTGCAGGGAAACCTCTCCATCGGCTTCAGAATGGGCGAAACGATGTACAGGCCCAACTATGCGGCAATATCCGTGTTCAACACCATCTACGGCGGAGGGGTCACCTCCAAGCTTTTCAATAACGTCCGCGAAAAGCTTTCGTTGTGCTACTACGCGTCGTCCTCCGTGGATTCTCACAAGGGGATCATGACCGTTGCCTCCGGCATCGAGCCGGATAAATATTCCGAAGCGCTCGGCGAGATACTGCGTCAGCTTGACGACTGCCGCGAGGGCAGCATAAGCGACAGGGAGTTTGATACGGCAAAAAGCTATCTTACAGCCGCCGTGCGCTCGTACGGCGACAGTCAGCGCCTGATGGACGATTTCTATCTGACGCAGGAGCTGCACGAGCTCAAGTGCAGTCTTGACGAATACGCGGAGCTCATAGAGCTTGTTTCAAAGGACGACGTTGTCCAGATCGCGCGCAGCGTCAGGCTTGATACCGTATATTTTCTCAGAAACCGGGAAGGAGAGTCCGGGATATGAATCCTGTTGAATACAAAAACGTCGGCGAAGTGGTCTGGCACGAAAAGCTTTATAACGGGCTCAACATCTTCGTTGTCCCAAAGCGCGGCTTTAACAGAGCCTATGCCTTTTTTGCCGTGAATTACGGTGGCTGCGACCGCCGCTTCATGCTGGACGGCGAGTGGCACGATACTCCGGCGGGCGTGGCGCACTTCCTCGAGCACAAAATGTTCGATATGCCGGACGGTAATGCGCTTACGATGCTTTCGGAAAACGGCGCTTCGCCAAATGCGTTTACGGGCAATGGCATGACGGGCTATCTGTTTCGCTGCACGGACAGATTTGAAGAAAACCTTGCCCTGCTGCTCAAATTTGTAACAACGCCGTATTTTACCGCCGATAGCGTCGCAAAGGAGCAGGGAATCATTGGCCAGGAAATAAAAATGGGCGAGGATGACCCTGACAGAAGGGTGCACACAAACCTCATGAAGGCGCTCTACGGCAGCCACCCTGTGCGGGATTCGATAGCCGGTACCGTCGAAAGCATCGCGGAAATAACACCCGAGGTGCTCCAGGCCTGCCATAAGGCGTTCTATACGCCTTCAAATATGATCCTTTGTGTATCCGGCAACGTTGATCCCGAGACCGTGCGCCGCATAGCTCTCGAAAATGCCAGAAGCGCTTCCAGCGAGGTGACGCAGCGCGATTACGGCAGTGACGACGGGCCGCTGCCCGCGCGTATACGGTACGAGGAGTTCATGTCCGTGTCCGCTCCGATATTCATGTTCGGCGCAAAGCTGCCGTATGAAAGCGACGGACGACTCTTTCTCAAAAAGCTGCTCGCCGGTGAGCTTGCCTGCGAAATGCTCATGGGCGAATCCTCGGAGCTTTATGCCGAAATGTACCGCGACGGCATCATCAACCCTACATTTTACTGCGGCACGTCCGATTTTCCAGGCGGAGCCTTTGTTACCGCCGGAGGCGAGAGCAGGCAGCCGTATGAAATTCTTGACAGGGTCATATCCGCGGCGGAGAAGCTTTGCCAGGGCGGAGGCGAGGAGCTTTTTGAACGGCTGAAAAAGGCGATGCTCGGCTCGACCATTCGCTCGCTCGACTCCGTTGAGAGCATCTGTCACAACGAAGCGGAGGCATTTTTCCACGGCTACTCATCCTTCGAGACACGCGACATTCTCCTTGACGTTACGATAGAGGATGCACGGGAGTTCATGAGAGAATATTTCGTCATTGAGCGGATGGCAATGTCAATTATCCGTCCGCTGGAAGAAAAACAGAAGGGGGTGTGATATACCGTGAGCGACGCTGTAATAACTTTTCCAATACTTGGCAATGGTTTTTCCCTGAGCTTCAAGTCATATTTTAAGGTTTTTGGCTTTACTTTTCACTGGTATGGTATTATCATAGCTGCAGGCTTTCTTTTGGCCGTGTTTTATGCGATGAAGCGCTGCAAGCAGTTCGGCCTTACGGAGGACAATATAATCGACCTGCTTATTTTCACGGTCCCTCTTGCCATAATCGGCGCCAGAACATATTATGTAATATTCAGCTGGAGCGATTATAAGGACAATCCCATAGACGTATTCAAAATATGGGAAGGCGGGCTGGCGATATATGGCGGAGTTATCGGCGCGGTTATCGGGCTTATCATTTTCTCAAAGGTAAAGCACGTGAAAATCGGCCCCGCGGCCGATATCGGAGCGCTTGGCCTGCTCATAGGCCAGTCCATCGGACGCTGGGGCAACTTTGTAAACAGGGAGGCCTACGGAGCGAAAACAGACGTGCCGTGGCGCATGGGGCTTACCAACGAATGGGGAACCTTCTATTATCATCCCTGCTTCCTGTATGAGAGCCTCTGGAATGCTCTTGGCCTGCTCAGTCTTCACTTTTACTCTAAAAAGCGGAAGTTTGACGGCGAGGTATTTTTCCTTTATATTGCGTGGTACGGCCTTGGAAGACTCTTTATTGAGGGCCTGCGAACGGATAGCCTTTATCTCTTCGGCAGCAATCTCAGAGTATCGCAGCTTGTTGCTCTGTTGTCCATCATAGGCGGTCTCGGCGCGGTTGCCTTCATAAGGATCAATAAGCATCCCGAGCCCGAGGACCTTCTTGTGAACAGCCTGAAAAAGGCGGCTGAAAAGCCTGTGGAGGAGGCCGAAGAAAGCGGCGATGAGGAGCTTTATGACGAGGATTTTGCTTCCGCCCTCGAGCTGCTCAGAAAGAGAAGCACCGTTGCGGCTGATGATGCTTCCGACAGCGACGATGCGATTGAAGAGCCGGTTGATGCATCGCCTTCATCAGATGAAGACGATTTGAGTGACAGGAAAGCGAACGAATAGCAAAAGGAGGATTTTGTTATGGCAAATTTTGATGAATTCAAAAAGGTCGCGGCGGAAAAGGCTGAGATTTTGGCCGGTAAGGCGGCGGAGCTTGCCAGGGTGGCGGCCGAGAAAACAAAAGTCATGGCCAAAACCGGAAAGCTGAACGCCGAAATTCTGGCTGAAAAGGAAAATATCAGAAAAGCGTATCTGGAGCTTGGAAAGATATACTATGAATACTTCAAGGTCGATCCGCACGAGCCCATGAAGGATGCCTGCGCCAGAATCGACGCGGCCTTTGAGACCATTGCGGCAAAGAAGGCGGAGAT
>CAKTED010000092.1 GCA_934546725.1 uncultured Oscillospiraceae bacterium
GGGGGACTGAAGGTTTCTGTCATTCAGAGGGCGAAGCCCGTGGAATCCCATACGGAGGGGCAGGGCAGTACGATGTCGTTACCATGGTGGAACCAACGGGGGGATTCTTCGGTCGCTGACGCTCCCTCTGAATGACGTGCAAGGCGGGAAGTGCGCAGCGGGATGCGGCGGTGTGGGAACGTGGACGCGCAGACTCAAAGTCTCCGCCATTCAGAGGCCGCAGGCCGTGGAATCCCCCACGGAGAGGCACAGGCCCAACCAGTGGACGCGGCACAAACCACAAGGCTGCATCCCATAACGGGACGCAGCCTTGAAAAAGACGCCTTATTCGCTCTTCGGGGGTTCGCCGCCGGGTTTGGGGCCATGATGGCGGCGGCGCGGCGGGCGCTTCGGCTTTGCCTGCGCGACGGCCTCGGCAATGGCGTCAGCTCTCGCCCTCGCCTTATCGTCCGCGGGGGCCTTTGCGCCGTCATTTTTGCGCGGCGGACGCGGCGGGCGATTATTCTGCTTCGCCTGGGGCCTATCCTGCTGCGGCTTCGCGCCGCTCTGCGCGGGCTTATCCTGCTGGGGCTTTGCGCCGTCCTGTGCGGGCTTTGCCGGACGGGGACGACGGCGGCGCTCATTCTGGCGCTGACCCTCCGCCTTTTCCCTGTTTCCGGGCTGTCCGGCGGCGGTCTGCGGCTTATCCTGCCCCTCCTGCTTATCCTGCTTCGGCTGCCCCGCGGCATCCTGCGGCTTCTTCGGTCTGCGGCGGCGATTGCCGGAGCGCTGGCCCTTTGCCGTCTTATCCTCCACTTCGTCCGCACCGGTGGGGTCGGAAAGACTGCGCGCGGGCATGGGATCAAGCCGCGTGCGCGAAGCGAAGCCTGAAAAGCGGACGTCCTCCTCCACCGGCTCGGGCTTTTCCTCCGGCGGCTCGGGAGCCTTATAAACTCCGCCGATGGTGAAGCCCAGCTCGCGCGCGGGATAGGCGCGCGTATCGTTCGCGCCCTCGCCCTCAAGCTTTACCTTGACGGTGCGGCGCAGGAGGTTCACCTCGGTAACGGTGCCCCTGCCGTCCGGCGTGTCCACGGCGGTATCGACCTTCGGCACGGTCTTCAGCAGGTGCTCATACGCGTCCTGCTCATACTTGAGGCAGCACATCAGGCGGCCGCAGGTGCCGGAAATCTTGGTGGGGTTGAGCGAAAGCGACTGCGTTTTCGCCATCTTGATGGAGACGGGCTGGAAGGAGTCAAGAAACGTGGAGCAGCAGAACGGACGGCCGCAGATGCCGAGCCCGCCCACGAGCTTCGCGCTGTCGCGAACGCCTATCTGCCGCAGCTCGATGCGCGTGCGGAAAACGCCCGCAAGATCCTTGACGAGGTCGCGGAAGTCCACGCGGTCCTCGCTGGTAAAGAAAAACAGAATTTTGCTGCCGTCGAAGCTGTATTCGACCTCCACGAGCTTCATATCAAGCCCGCGCTCGGCGATCTTCTTCTGGCAGAAGTCGAAGGCCGTCTTCTCCTTCTGGCGGTTGGCGGCGTCGAGCCTTTTATCCGCGGCGGAGGCCACGCGGATAACGGGGCGCAGCGGCGGCACGATGGCCGTATCCTCAACGTAGTGCGCCGCGCGGACGCACTCGCCTATCTCGGAGCCGCGCGACGTTTCGACGATGACGGCGTCGCCGGGATGAATTTCGTTATCGCCGGGGTCAAAGTAATAGGCCTTGCCCTTGCCGCGAAAGCGAACGTTAATTACCTGTGGCATATATTTCCTCGATTCTTTTCGTATGGTCTGTCATCCGTCCGCAAGAATGCGGTTCAGCTTCACCGCGAGCGCTCCGGCGGTGTGACCCGCGCCGGTATTGTTCGAGTCCCGGCGGCGCAAAAGCTCCGAGACCTCGTCCATCGCTGCGAAAAGCGCCGCGCGCTCACCGGTCCCGGCTGTGATCCTCTGCGCGAAAAGCGCCCAGAGGGCTTCGAGCACGCCGTCAAACTCCTCGCGCTCCAGCTTCGCCTTTTCGAGCATGAAGGCGGCGGAGGCAACGTCCACGGGCTTTTTGCGGAGGAAGGAGTCGAATATCGCGCGGGCGTATTTATCCTCGTCCCCCGCGCCCTCCTCGCCGGAGGCAAGAAGCTCCGTGCAGCGCGAGCGGACGGTGTCGAGCACGGCGGCGGCGTTTGCCGCCTCAAGGACGAAGGCCGAGCGCGCGGGCGGCTCCTCAAGGATCTTGAGCATGGCGTTCTGCGCGTTCAGGTTCATCTCGTCCGCCTCGGGGATGAGATAGACCTTGCGCTGCGCCTCGTTCGGCATAACATATGCGTCGCGCACGATATTGCGCACCTGCTCGACGACGTAGGAGCTTTTGTCCGGCAGCTTCTCCAGGCGGATGAGATCCGGGTGGATGCCGCGCGCAAGCTTCTGGCAGTGGGCGCACTCGCCGCAGGGCGCGTCCTGCGCCGGGCAGATGAGCGCCGAGACGATGAACGCCGCCAGCTCGTCCCGGCTCTCGCGCGAGCCGCCGAGGACGAGCCACGCGTGCGAAAGCGTCCCGTTTCGCGCTTCAAGGCGTATTTTCTTTTTCTGCGCGCCGTTCATCTGCGCCATGGCCCCACGTCTCCCCGATTTTCCGCAGCGGCGGATGATATGAATATGATGTTATGAAGAAATGCGGACATTTCTTCAGTAGTATATCATATTGTATCACAGTTCATGGCGATTTACAAACCTTTTCTGTATGGTATTGTGTGGGGGCGGGGGATGCGTATAGGGGACGCGGGGTGCGGCGGTATCGTGGACGCGGGGACTGAAGGTTTCCGTCATTCAGAGGGCAAAGCCCGTGGAATCCCCAATGGAGGGCGGAGCAGTGTGTTGTCGTTACCTGTACGAACCATCAGGGGGATTCTTCGCCTGCTTGCGCAGGCTCTGAATGACAGCAATATTTGGGGGATTCTTCGGTCGCTGACGCTCCCTCTGAATGACGGAAAAAATCTTCACAATCGCTCCCTCTGAATGACAGCAAATAATAAGCTTACACAGGCTCTGGATGACGAAAAAAAACTTTGCTTTCGGGGGAAACTTATGGTAAAATTACACGTTAGCGAAAAATTCTTTGCATAAAGGAACGATAGAACAGTGAGTGATATGAAACAGGAGATAAGCCGCCGCCGGACCTTTGCGATAATCTCGCACCCCGACGCCGGTAAGACGACGCTTACGGAGAAGCTGCTGCTTTACGGCGGAGCCATTCAGCTGGCAGGCTCCGTCAAGGGTAAGGCCACGGCGCGGCACGCCGTTTCCGACTGGATGGAGCTGGAAAAGCAGAGGGGTATTTCCATAACCTCCTCAGTCATGCAGTTTGAATATAACGGCTACTGCATCAATATTCTCGATACCCCCGGCCACCAGGATTTCTCGGAGGATACCTACCGCACGCTCATGGCGGCGGACAGCGCCGTGATGGTCATCGACGCGGCCAAGGGCATCGAGCCGCAGACGCGCAAGCTCTTCAAGGTCTGCGCCATGCGGCATATCCCCATCTTCACGTTCATAAACAAGCTCGACCGCGAGGCGCGCAGCCCCTTCGAGCTCATCGAGGAGCTGGAGAAGGAGTTCGGCATCGGAACGTATCCGATGAACTGGCCCATCGGCTGCGGAGTGGACTTCAAGGGCGTTTACGACCGGCAGAAGCACGCCATCCTCGCCTTCAGGGAGTTTCACCGCGGGCAGAACCGCATAAAGGCGCTCGAGTGCGACCTTTCCGACACGGCGGAGGTGGACGGGCTTATCGGCGAGAGCCTGCGCAAAACTCTGGCGGACGACGTTGAGCTGCTTGACGGTGCGAGCTGTGAGTTCGACCTCCGCGAGGTGCGAAACGGCCGCCTGAGCCCCGTTTTCTTCGGCTCGGCGCTTACGAACTTCGGCGTGGAGCAGTTCCTGAACAGCTTCCTCGATATGACGACCCCGCCGCTGGCGAGAGCCACGGCAGAGGACATCGTGGACCCGTTCGACGAGCGCTTTTCCGCCTTCGTTTTCAAAATTCAGGCGAATATGAACAAGGCGCACCGCGACAGGATAGCCTTCATGCGCATCTGCTCGGGCAAATTCGAGCGCGGCAAGGAATATTACCACGTTCAGGGCGGCAAGCCGATAAAGCTTGCTCAGCCGCAGCAGATGATGGCGCAGGAGCGCGAGATAATCGAGGAGGCCTACGCCGGCGACATAATCGGCGTTTTCGACCCCGGCATCTTCTCCATCGGCGATACGATCTGCGCAAAGGGCATGAAGGTGCAGTTTGAGGGCATCCCGACCTTTGCGCCGGAGCATTTCGCCGCCGTCGAGCGCATCGATACGATGAAGCGCAAGCAGTTTGAAAAGGGCATGATGCAGATAGCTCAGGAGGGCGCGATACAGATCTTCCACGAGCCGTTCAGCGGCATGGAGGAGGTCATCGTCGGCGTTGTGGGCGTTTTGCAGTTCGAGGTGCTCGAGTACCGCCTGAAGAGCGAGTATTCCACCGAGGTTCGCCGCCGTGCGCTGCCGTATCAGGAGGTGCGCTGGATAGAGAATGACGACGTTGACCCCGCGGCGCTCAACCTTACGAGCGATACGAAGTGGGTGCAGGATTTCCGGGGGAATAACCTGCTGCTCTTCACGGCGTCCTGGTGCGTTGACTGGGCGCTGAAGAAAAACGAGGGACTCCGCCTGCGCGAGTTCGGGAAAAACTGAAAGATCTCGCAGAAATGCAGGCATTTCTGCGAAGGGGATGCAGCCCGCCGCGCGCACTCGCTCTGCTCGCACACTTGCGGGCTGAGAAGTGTTTTTTCCGAGGCGCAGAAGGTGAATTGCCCCGAAGGGGCAAGAGAAGCCCCTCTGAATGACGTGCGTAGTGGTGGATGCGGTGCAGGGTACGGTAGTAACGGAGACGCGGGAGGGGCGTGACGTGGACGCGGGAAGGTCCCGCCCTCCGCCGTCATCCTCGCGAAGCGGGGATCCCCCGGCCAGGGGCGAAACACCCCCCTGCCGCGCAAAAAAATCGGGCCTCCCCAAATCCGGGGAAGCCCGACATCATAAAAGGCCCTGTTTCTTCAGCTGCGCGTCGATAAAGCGGAACATGCGCTCCTCATTCTCGGGGCTGCCGAACCTGGCGTCGCCGTGCGCGCAGCCCTCAAAGGACTCGAAGATCGCGCGTCCGCTGCCGCAGACGGAATTTATATGCGCGGCGAGGTCGACGGAGTTCTGATACGGGACGACCTCGTCCGCCGTACCGGCCTGAATGAGCATCGGCGGGCAGTCCGGCCGGACGTAGCTTCCGGGCCAGACGAGCCGCATGAGCTCCGCGTGCTCGCGGCAGTTCAGCCCCATGAATCTGTCCATGAAGTTCGGCAGCTTCGGCATGCCGGGTGTGGGCTCGGCATCCTCCGTAAACTGCGACTGCATCACGGCGTCGTAAACGCCGAAAAGGCCGATGGCCGCCTGAACGCCGCTGTCCTGCTCCAGGTTGCCCATGGCGGGGTCCTCCAGCGCGGGTATGCCGCCGGAGGTGGCCAGCATCGCGGCAAAGTAGCCGCCCGCGGACGCTCCGACCGCGCAGATGCGCTCCGCGTCGAGCAGATACGTGGCCGCGTTCGCCCTCAGGAAGCGGACGGCCGCCTTTACGTCATAAAGCGCGGCGGGGAAAACGGCCTCGCTGCTGAGCCTGTGATCCACGCTGACGACCGCGTAGCCACGGCGAATACCGTCTATAACATACGCTATCTGAAAATCGCGGCGCTCGCCGCCCCAGAACGCTCCGCCGTGGATGAAAAATATCACCGGGAACGGGCCGACGCCGTCGTCCGGCAGGTAAATGTCCAGCTTCTGTGCCTCGGACTGCGCGGCGTAGGGAACGTCGAGGAACCTGCGCTTTATGCCGCTCACGTCCGCCACCGGCATGGTAAATTCGCCGGGCGTGACCTTTTCGGGAAGAACGATTTTAACAACATCCATGATAAGCGCTCCTTTTTGGGGGATCATTCGCGGGAATGCGGGCATTCCGCGAGGGGCGGGGGTGATTTTTACAGTCCGTATTATAGCACCCCGGTTATAAATTCTCAATATTGACCCGCGGATTGGGCCGCTTTGGCGGAAATTTTGTGTTTTGTTCCAATTTTTCGCCGCGATATGGAGCAGAATGCATAAAAAGGAAGGGCAGATGGGGAGGCGGGGGGACGCGGTATGGGGACGCGGGGGCTTATGGTCTCCGTCATTCAGAGGCCACGTCAGTGGCCGTGGAATCCCCTATGGAGGGGCAGAGCAATACGTTGTCGTTTCCCTCAGCAACCAACCGGGGGATTGCGTCGTCGCAAAGTCCGCTCGACTCCGCTTCCTCCTTGCGTCGAAAGCTTCGCTCGCTCCCTTGCTCCTCCTTTTCGGCCGCGATCCGCTGCGCTGGGTTCGCGTCCGAGACGGGGGCAGCGGAGCGCGAGAAT
>CAKTED010000093.1 GCA_934546725.1 uncultured Oscillospiraceae bacterium
AGCACGCCGCCGTCCGAGTCACGTAGCTTTATTGCGAATATGACCGTAACGAGCAGCATGGCAATGATGAACATCAGGCCGCCCATGGTCGGCGTGCCCTCCTTGCTCAGGTGCCATATCGGGCCGTCACGCTTTATGCTCTGCCCGGCGTGGAGCCGCCGGAGCAGCGGAATTATCACGAAGCCGAGCGCGACTGTCACGGCAAAGGCAAGGACGAAGGCTATTATGATCTCAGCTGTCATTTGTACTTACCTCCCGCCTTCAGACTCTGCCCGCAAGCACGTCCGCCACTATCTCGCGCTCGTCCATATGCTGCTTTGTTTTGCCGACTATCTGGTACGTTTCGTGCCCTTTTCCGGCAAGGATGATAACGTCGTCCTTCTGCGCGTGCTCAATGGCGTATTTTATCGCCTCGCGGCGGTCGGTGATGACGGTATACGGCGTTTTCGTGCCCTTAACGCCCTCGAGAATATCGTTTATTATCGCCTCGGGCTGCTCGGTTCTCGGATTGTCGGAGGTTATTATCATGTAATCGGCAAGCTCGGCGCTTATTTTTCCCATTTTCGGGCGCTTCGTCCGGTCGCGGTCGCCGCCGCAGCCGAAAAGTATTCCGACCCTTCCCGGTGCCGTTTCCTCAACGGCGCGCAGAACGTTTTCGATGGCGTCCGGCGTATGCGCATAGTCTATAAGTATCGTAAAGTCGCGCCCCGTCGGCACCACCTCGACCCTGCCCTTAACTCCGGGACAGTGACTGAGCGCGCGCACGGCGTCCTCAAGCGAAAAGCCGAGGGCAACGGAGCAGCCGAGGGCCGCCAGCGCGTTATAGACGGAAAAGCGCCCCGGTATGTTCAACACCGCCGGGACCCTTTCGCCCCGGTAATTCGCCGTAAAGCAGACTTTGTCCGGATAATAGCTGATATCCGCCGCAAAGAGGTCGCCGCCGTTTTCGCGCGCCGAATACGTCAGCATTTCGCAGTCCGCGCCCGCCGTGATACGCTCAAACCACTCGTCGTCGGCGTTGACCACGCCCTTCCCGCAGCTTCTGAACAGTATCGCCTTGGCGTCGCAGTAATTCTCCATGGTTTTGTGAAAATCAAGATGATCCTGCGTAAGATTCGTGAAAACGCCGACGGAGTACCTTATGCCGCCCACTCTGTCAAGATAGAGCGAGTGGGACGAGACCTCCATTATGGCGGCCGTGCAGCCGCCGTCATACATTCTTCCGAAAAGCTCCTGAAGCTCGCGGGATTCCGGCGTGGTGCGTTCCGTTTCAAGCTCCTCCGCGCCGATCATATTGCGGTTCGTACCGATAAGTCCGGCTTTCTCACCGCTGAGTTCCTCGTATATTTCCTTAACAAGGTTCGTTACCGTCGTTTTTCCGTTCGTGCCGGTAACGCCGATCATTTTCATCTTATCCGCCGGGCGATCAAAGAGGTTTGCCGAGGCAAGCGCAAGGGCAAGGCGCGTATTTTCGCAGAGCACATATGCAAAGTCGCCCTCCGGCTTATGTCTGCACAGGATCACCGCCGCGCCGTTTTCGAGTGCCTGCGGTATGAAGCGGTGTCCGTCCGTCTCGTAGCCCTCCACGGCCACGAAGAGACATCCCGGCCGTACTTTTCGTGAATCGCAGCATACGTCAGTTATATCCGCGCCCATATCGGCGTTCGTCTCGATTATTTCGATCCCGTCAAGAATTCTGGATAAAAGCATCGCAATCGACCTGCGCTTTCCTGTATTTTCGTCGCATCAGGCGCCCTCGCCCGTGGACCTCGAGTCGTTATCTATCAGCGTGACCTGGATAACGGAGCCGTAGGCCACCTCGCTTTCCGCTGAGGTTCCCTGGCTGGCCACAACTATCGTATAGGAATCCGACGGTGCCACGCCCACGCTGCGAATGAACAGACCCGCGTCCTCCAGCGTGGCCTTCGCCTGGCGGAAGCTCATTCCGTTCAGCGCCGGTACGATGACCGTTTCCGTCGGCTTGCTTTCGCCGGCATAGAGTATCACCGTCGAGCCCTGCGCTATCGTAACGTTTGCCGCCGGGGCCTGGTCGGAAACGGCCGTTCCGTCGCCCACAACGCGAACGTTCAGGCCCATGCTCTCAAGATCCTGCTTCGCGTCCGCCACAAGGCTGCCCTTGAGATTCGGCACCTTCACGTCCGAAGCGGCGCTCTCGTCGCTGTCAAGCTCCTGCTGTACGCCGATGTACGGCAGAACGTCGTTCATTATCTTTCCCACCACCGGCGCGGCCATAACGCCGCCGCTTATGTATATGCCCGAGCTCTTGCTGGGGCTGTCGAGGATGACCAGCACGGCTATCTGCGGATCGTCCGCCGGGGCGAAGCCGATGAAGGACACCTTGTATTTCTTTTCGCCGGTGCTTGCCTCTGTCGTGGTATCGACGGAGGTCCCGGTCTTTCCCGCGATGCGGTAGCCCGCGACGTAGGCGTTTTTACCCGTCCCGACCTTGACGACGCTTTCAAGAATGTCGCGCGCGCGGCGGGACGTCTCCTCGCTTATTACCTGCCGGACCACCGTGGGCTCGCGGTTTTCAATGAGGTTGCCCTCCTCATCGAGCACTCTGCTCACAACATACGGCTTCATGAGATAGCCGCCGTTCGCCACGGCGGAGACCGCCGTTATCAGCTGTATGGGAGTTATGTTGAACGTCTGGCCGAAGGACGCCGCCGCAAGCTGGGAAAAGTTCTGCGGGTCTTCAAAAACATCGTCGCTCCACCAGATGCTGTCGCCCTCTCCGTAAAGGTCCACCCCGGTATTGTCAAAGAAGCCGAAGGCCTCGATATAGTCGTAAAACTTTTTCGCGCCCATCTTCAGACCGATGTTGACGAACGCCACGTTGCAGGAATGCTGCGCGGCCTCCGCAAGCGTCTGCTGTCCGTGTCCGCCGTGGTTCCAGCACCAGAGCGGCTCGGTACGTCCCTTTACCTCCATGTTGCCGCCGCAGAAGAACGTATCGTTCTCGTTTATCACGCCCTCCTCAAGACCCATGGCAAGCGTGATGATCTTAAATGTTGAGCCCGGCTCATAGGTATCGGAGATGATGCGGTTTCGCCACTGCTTCAGAAGCGCGGCGGTGACCTGCTCGTCATATTCCTCCTCCGAAAGCTCCTGCTCGTCAAGCTTTGCCAGCGTATCGTCGCTTACCTTGAGGTAATTATTGAGATCATAGTCCGGCAGGCTGGTCATGGCAAGGATCGCGCCGGTTTTAACGTCCATGACAATGCCCATCGCGCCGTTCTGCACCTGGTAATCGTCAATGGCCTGGGCAAGGTTCTTTTCAAGGTAATACTGAATGGTGGAGTCCACCGTGAGGACAAGGCTTTTGCCGTCCGTTGCGTCAAAGTAGTTTTCATAGCCGGTATACGGCAGATCGATGCCGTTTTCGGCCGTGAGCTTCACGATGCGCCCGTTCACGCCCTCAAGATAGCTGTCATACACGGCCTCCACGCCCTCAAGCCCCGTGTTCTCCGTTCCCACGAAGCCGATTATCTGCGAGGCAAGGTTGCTGTACGGGTAGTAGCGCTTCGTATCCGGCACGATATGAACGCTTTTGAGGTCATATTCGTTCTTGAAAGCCCGCACCTGGTCCGCAAGGTCGGACTCTATCTTGACAGCCACCGTCTTATACCACGAGGCCGTATCGTCCCATTTTTTCATGATATCGTCATAGCTCACGCCGAGGATCTCCGAAAGGCGGCTGGATATCATGGATTTCATGTCCGTTTCCTTGTATTTGATGAGCTCGGCGGGGCTTATGTACACCGTGTTCACCGTCGCGCTCATGGCAAGGATCTTCATGTTGCTGTCATATATCGTTCCGCGCGAGGCCGTGAGCGTAGTATCGCGTACCTGCTGCTCAACGGCGCTGCTCTCATACATGTCGTGGTCTATTATCTGCACCTTATACAGCCGCGCCGCAAGAACTATAAAAGCAACTATGCCGAACACCGCCATAAGCAGCAGTGTTCGGCTTACCATGCTCCTGTTGGGCGCCTGCATTTTTATAACGTTGTCGTTCTGCTTTTTCTTCATCGCCGCTCCCTCCGCTTAATTATACAGGGCGCTCAGCGGAAATATTCCGAAACGGAGGTCAGCAGACTTTTCAGCTTTGCCATAAGCCCGCCGCCTGAGCCGCCGTCGCTTATCATGACAGCCTGGTCGCCCGCGCGGTCGTTAAGATACTTTACCTGCCCGCTCTCCGCCTTTACCATGCCGAGCATATTCGAGGCGTATTCCTCCACCTCGTCAAGCTTGAAGGTGCTTTCGTAATCTATCTTCAGCCTTGTTTCCTGAAGCTTCAGCTCGTCCATCTGCTCCGTCAGCGTGTGCGTCTGGTCCGATATCGTGTTAAGCTCGGTATAGGACATTATCAGCAGAACGGCCAGGATGGCGATGCACGCCCATCCGGCCAGCGCGAAAAGGGAGATTCCCTGCCGCGCAAGCGGCTTCTCCTGAGCGTCCGCCCGCAGGCTTACGCGCTCAAGGGGTATCCTTTTCACTTCGGGCTCCGCCTTCGGCTCGGGCCTTTCCAGCGCGGGTGCGGCAGAGCCGAATATGTGCCTGCTTCCAAAATATGTTTTTTCCTCGTTATATCTTGCGTCCATGGAAAGCTCCTTTGTATTCCTCAGACCCTTTCCGCCACGCGCAGCCTTGCGCTGCGCGCGCGTGGGTTCCGTCCAAGCTCCTCAGGGCCCGCCTCTATCGGCTTGCCCACCTGTCTGAGCGTCTGCACAAAGCCGCAGACGCAAACCGGGAAATCGGGCGGGCAGGTACAGCCCCGTTCCCTTTTGCGGATCGCCGTCTTCACAAGCCTGTCCTCCAGCGACTGGAAGCTTATAACGGCAAGCCTGCCGCCGGTATTCAGCCTGTCCGGTGCGGCGGCGAGCATGCGCTCAATGCTGCCAAGCTCGTCGTTCACGGCAATGCGGATGGCCTGAAAGCTTCTTTTCGCCGGGTGCTGCTTTTCGCGCAGCGCGGCGGCGGGCATGGCGGATCTTATTATATCCACAAGCTCGAGCGTCGATCCTATCGGCGCTTCGGCCCGTTTTTTTACTATTCCTGCCGCGATTCTGGCGGCATACCGCTCCTCGCCGTAATCGCGCAGTATCCTTCTGAGCTCCTCCTCGCTCCATTCGTTCACAACGTCGCGCGCCGTGAGCGGCGATGAGGGATCCATGCGCATGTCGAGCGGAGCGTCCTCCATATACGAAAAGCCGCGGGCCGCGTCGTCGAGCTGCGGCGAGGAAACGCCGAGGTCAAAAAGCATGCCGTCCACCCCGCCGATGCCAAGGGAATCGAGGATGGCTGCAATATCGTCAAAATTGCTTTTTACGAGGGTCACGCGCTCGCCGAAGCGGGCCAGCCGCTCCCCTGCGTGCGCCAGCGCGTTTGCGTCGCGGTCTATGGAGATGAGACGGCCGGTGGTGAGCCTTTCGGCGATTTTTTCCGAATGGCCGCCCGCTCCGAGCGTACCGTCCACATATATTCCGTCCGGCCTTATATTGAGCGCTTCGATGCATTCGTCGAGCAGCACGGACACATGATTGAATTCTCCGCTCATATTCTGAGGTCCTTCCACGCGCTCGCAATATTTTCAAGACTGAGCTCCTCGGCCTCGATCTCGGCGTATTTATCGCTGTTCCAGATCTCGGCGTGGTTTGAAAAGCCGATTATCGTAACGCTTTTCGTTATGCCCACAAAGTCGCGCAGCTGCTGGGGGACGAGTATCCTCCCCTGCGTGTCCAGCTCGCAGCGGGCCGTATTTGCGAAGACCACGCGCATCTTGCGCGACTCCGCCTGAGGCAGGCTGTCCACCTTTTCACGAAAGGCGTTCCACTCCGCCTCGGAATAAACGGCGAGGCAGGGATCGATGGAGAGAGTAACGTAGCACACGTCGCCAAGCTCCTCGCGCAGGCGCGAGGGAACAATGATGCGGCCCTTGGAATCGATATTGTGTTCAAACTTGCCCGTCACTGCCCGTCACCGCCCTTTTCGCTTCATTTCGCGCCACATCGTGACACTATGCCCCACTTTTGACTTCAATTATAATAATATTCCTCCCCAATTGCAATAGTATTCTGTAATTTTTTGTTTTATTTTTCTCTCCAAATCATGGCATTTTTCATATATTTCCGCTTTCCGGCGAGCCATTCGGACGGCATCGCAAAAAATCAGTGGAAAAATTCCCGTTTCTGTGCTATCATCGAATGTATACAGTTTTAAGCCTTTACAGGAGGCCTCGCAGAGTTTCGCGTCCGCAGACGCGAAATAAAGCTGTATCATTTTTCGCAATGACATGTGCATTGCGAAAAATACCTCCCGCGGAGCGAGCGTCGAGGCGTGCGTCTGTGCCGCACAGCCGAGGCGCAGAGCGCAGCGCAGCCC
>CAKTED010000094.1 GCA_934546725.1 uncultured Oscillospiraceae bacterium
TCAATCGCCGCATGCAGGGCATTCTCTATGCCAATCTGCTGCGCACGAGCCGCGCCTCGCTCGAACTGGAGGGCACAGGCGAGCTGATGACAAAGGCGATATCGGACGTTGACGACTGCGTGGAGGGAATGAGAAAATTCACCACCGAGATATTCGATACCGGCGTGGTGATGGCCGGATATCTCGTAATGCTCTTTGTATACGACTGGCGTCTGGCCCTGCTCAGCCTGATTTTTACTCCGATATCATACTTTTGCGCGGCACGGATGAAAAAGCCCGTGCAGCAGGCGGGGGCGGCGTACAAAAAAGCGGCCGGAGCGTTGAGCGGAGCCACCCTTGACCGCGCCGGGAACGCAGTTACCTACCGTATCTACGGCTGCGAGGACGCCCGTGCGGAGCGCTATGAGGATTCGCTGAACAGCTATGAAAAAAGCGCCGTGCGGAGCAATGTCTGGCAGTCGGCGCTCCCGCCTCTCTACCTCGCCGCGGCAAACGCGGGCGTTCTGTTCATCCTGTGGTTCGGTGCGAAAAACGTGCTTGGAAGCGGATGGAGCACCTGGGACATCGCCGCGTTTACAACGTTTCTTTCCTGCTTTACAAAGCTGACGGTCCGTTCATCCAAGGTCGCAAAGCTGCTGAACTCCGTTCAGAAGGCCGAGGTCTCGTGGAAACGTATCATGCCGCTTATGAAAGCGCCTGAGCCGCTTGAGGCTCTCCGGATACCTCCGCCCGCAGCCGTAACGCTCAGCGGCCTTTCCTTTACATACAGTGAAAAGCCGATCTTCTCGAAGCTTTCGCTGACGGCGCGCCCCGGCGACATCATCGGCGTTACGGGTCCCGTCGCCTGCGGCAAATCCACCTTCGGGCGCGTATTTCTCTGCGAAGCTCCATACGGCGGCTCCGTCCGTTTCGGCAGCAGGGAGCTTTCGCGGCTTTCGCCCCGCGAGATCGCGGCAGCGGTCGGCTATCTCGGGCACGACCCGGAGCTTTCCGCCGATACGGTGAGGAACAACGTTCTCTGCGGCAGCGAGCTGGATGAAACCCCCTGGCTTTCCGCCACGGCGCTGGATGCCGAAGTGACGGCCATGGAGGACGGCGCCGATACCGTTATCGGCAGCGGCGGAGTTCGGCTTTCCGGCGGTCAGGCGCAGCGCCTGGCGCTTGCAAGGACTTTGGCCCATCCGCGTCCGCTGCTTATTCTTGACGACCCATTTTCTGCGCTCGACCGGAACACCGAGGACATCATATTTGCAAACCTTCAGGAGTACGCAGGGGATAAGGTCGTATTCCTGATATCCCACAGACTGTACCACTTCCCGCAAATGCAGAAAGTGATATTCATGGAAGACGGCAGGACCACTGTCGGCACGCACGACGAGCTGATGGCATCCGTTCCGGCTTACAAGCGGCTTTACGAAAGTCAGACAGGAGGCGGCGAAGAGCATGAAGAAGAATAAAGAGGGCGTATTTGACGCTCTCAGGTCGGCGGCAGTGGAGCGCAAAATTCTTACCGCAGGCACGCTTTTGTGCGTGGCAGGCTCCGTTATCGCATCTCTGATCCCTCCGCTGCTGCTTGCCCGCATCATCGATGATCTTACCGGCGGGCTCCCGCTGGCCTTCACCGCCGCGCTTCTCTACTTTGGAAGCCTCGTGCTGGAGAGCGCCTTTTCCTCGGCTCAGGAAACGCTGCTGGTGCTTTTCGGCCAGAAAATGACGCACGCCCTGCGCTCCGAAATGTCACAGAAGCTGACCCGCCTGCCGGCAGGAACGCTCATCGCGCAGAATCCCGGCGAGGTCGCCGCGCGCTTTTCCGGAGACGTGGACACCGTCGAGGCGCTTTTCACCTCGGGTATTATCAGCATGGTCGCGGACGCCTGCCGTATCATCTCCATTCTGGCGGTCATTGCGGCGAAAAACACCGGACTTTTCCTCGTTTTGCTCGGGGTCCTTCCTCTGTTTGCCGTTTTCACCCGCCATGTGCAGAAAAAGACCCTCGCCGCGCAGCTTGATAACCGCCGCGCCGTCGCCGCCGTGTCCGGCCAGGTCCCTGAGACGCTGCACAATATTCGCACCATTCACGCGCTCGGAACGGAGTCCTATATGGAACGCCGCTATGATCTCCGCATAGGAGAAAGCTACGCCGCCATGGAAAGGACCAATTTTTATGACGCGGTCTATTCGCCGATCGTCTGTCTGCTGAACGCCGCCGTGGTCGGCATCGTAATGCTCCTCTCCGCCTCCGGCAAAGCGGAAATTCTCGCTCTGTTCGGAATGTCGGCAGGTACGTCCGTCGCCATGATCGGCTACATTTCGCGCATTTTCACGCCTATCGAAAATCTCGGCATGGAGATACAGACCGTTCAGTCGGCAATGGCTGGCGTTAAAAGGATAGACGCCTTTCTTGCGCAGCCTGAGCGCGTCATTCCGCCTGAGCGTGAAAGCGCCGCGCGGGGCGATGTCGTGCTTTCTCATGTAACCTTCGGATACAGAGAAAAGCCCGTGCTGCGCGACTTCTCCATGACCGTAAGAGAGGGCGAGCGCGTTACCCTCATCGGCAGAACGGGAGCCGGTAAAAGCACGGTGTTCCGTCTCCTGCTCGGGCTTTACAGCCCGGAATCCGGCAGCATAACCGTCGGCGGCGTGAACGTTGCGGACATAAGCGACCGCGAGCGGCGCTCGTGCATCGGCTGCGTGGAGCAGCATTTCTCACGCGTGCCGGGAACGGTGCTGGACCAGATCACGCTGGGCGACGGGCAGATCACAAGGGAGATGGCGCAAAACGCGGCCAAACTCGCAGGAATAGACGAATCCATCCTTGCCTTTCCCGACGGATATGACAGCGTATGCACGGACGGAATGTTTTCCCAGGGCGAGTGGCAGCTGCTGTCCATCGCCCGCGCGGCGGCGGCAAACCCGGCCGTGCTGCTGCTGGACGAGATAACGGCCAATCTTGACGCCGAGACCGAGGCAAGGGTCCTTAACGCGCTGCGGCGCGCCTCCGAAGGCCGCACCGTGCTTTCCATATCCCACCGGATCTATGAAAGCTCCGGCGGAAGGACCGTACAGCTCGGAACCGGCGAATGATCCGTTCCCTGTGCGGATCAGCCCTCTGCGCGGCGTAATTTTTGCACCATGTTGTATTTTTCTCTTTATTTTTTATCATTTTTGTGATATAGTGCATACATAAGCGTTTTTCTGATAAGCCTGTAAGTGTTTTTTCGGGAACGCGTATACATATTAATATAAAGGAGCATGAACGCATGGGCAGATATGACGATCTCGTTTTCAAAATTCCAAAGGAATTTCACAACTGGTATGGCTTCGCCTCGCCGCGCGGCTTCTTCCGCGGCACCACGATGATGGAAAAGGCTCGCGTATACATGGACTTTACGTCCGTAACAAAGCCGCTGCCCATGGAGGTGCCGCACACGCACCACTGCGCGGACGAATACCTTGTTTTCACCGGTGCGGATATGAACAATTTCTTTGACTTCGATGCCGAGGTGGATGTATGGCTCGGCGAGGATCCGGAAAACATGGAAATGTTCACTCTCACGCAGCCCACGATCATCCGCGTTCCGCCAAAGCTTTATCACTGTCCGGTAAACTTCCGCCGAATCGATAAGCCCATTGTATTTTCAGCCGTGTATCTTGACGGCGACTGGTCAAAAATCAACCGCTCCGTTGACGAAAACGGCAGGGAAAGCTTTACATACGACGGAGCGGGCGTTCGCCGCTGCGTGCGCGACCGTTCAAAGGAATGCATCTACTGCGGCGAATGCTTCTCGGCGGTCATGAAGGAGCAGATGGCAAAAAGCGTGGAGGCCGAACCGAACACCGATCTTCTGGCTCCGTACTACGAGATGGCAAAGCGCCCGCGCACCGGCAAGTATGATAAATATGTATATCCCTATAAGCCCGAGTATCACGATGACGAGCGCTTTCTCAGCCCACGCGCGGGCTTCCGCGGAAACAGCGAAATGCCCGGCTCCAGGCTCTGGTATCTTTACAATATCGTCCAAAAGGAATGCAGCATCGGTGAAACGCATATGCACCACGCCGTTGAGGAGTACCTCTTCTTCACCGGCGCAGACATTACGAATTTCTTTGACTTTGACGCTGAGGCAGAGGTGCAGATAGGTTTGAGTCCGGACGATATGGACACTTATACCATCACTGAGCCCACGGTCATCCGTATTCCTGCGGGAATGTGGCACGGTCCGGTCGTGTTCAAGCGTCTGGGCGCTCCGGTAAACTTCGAGCCCTTCTATCCCTGCGGCGATTACGGAAAAATCGTCTTCAGGGACGGACAGTACATCTACGACGGCACCGACCTTCCGAAGTAACACATATAATAATATACGGCGCGAGGCGGTATTCCCGAATTTGGAATACCGCCTCGCGCCTTACCACATCAATCACAGAAAGGAGGTTTCAGATTTTTATTCCACGTCCTGCAGAGCCGCAAAGGTCTCCTCGCCGGTGCGAACCTTCACGACGCGCTCAACGCCGTAGACGAATATCTTGCCGTCGCCGATATGTCCGGTATACAGCGTTTTCTTCGCCGTATCGATTATCTTCTGGACGGGTATCTTGCTCACGACTACCTCTACCTTTACCTTCGGCAGAAGCGTTGCGTCCATTTCAACGCCGCGGTACTTCTCACCGGCGCCCTTCTGGAGCCCCATTCCCATTACCTGCGTTATCGTCATGCCGGTAACGCCTATGGCATTGAGCGCATTCTTGAGGTTTTCGAGCATGCCGAGCTTTATTATCATGACCACCTTATGCATGCCGCTGTTCAGGTCGCCTGCAACCGTTACGGGGACGGCGGCCTCGATCTTCGCGGAAGACGCCTTGCTGATATCGCTCTCGCCAAGGTCGGTATTCTCGTTTGCGGAAAGCGCAGAATATGTAGCATCGCTTACGGCAAAGCCGGAATAAGCGCTTGCAAGACCATGCTCATGGATATCAAGCCCCTCTATCTCCACCTTTTCGGGAACTCTCAGTCCGATCGTCTTATCAATAAGCTTGAAGATTATGAACATTATGATAAGCACGTAAGCACCAACGCTTACAACGCCAAGCGCCTGTATGCCAAGCAGCTTTATACCGCCGCCATAGAAGAGACCGTCCGTCGTATCGAAGAGGCCGACCGCGATGGTGCCCCAAATGCCGTTTACGCAGTGGACGCTTATCGCGCCGACGGGGTCGTCTATCTTTGCGACCTTGTCGAAGAACTCAACGCTGAACACGCAGAGGATACCGGCGACAATGCCTATGATGCATGCACCAACGGGAGAAACAACGTTGCAACCCGCCGTGATGGCTACCAGGCCTGCCAGCGCCGCGTTGAAGGTCATGGAAACATCGGGCTTTTTGTAGCGGACCCAGGTGATGAGCATTGCCACCACCGTTGCGACAGCCGCCGCAAGGTTCGTATTGAAGCAGATGAGGCCGACATTCTCCATCGTGGCGTCGCCCGTCATGGAGATGGAGGAGCCGCCGTTAAAGCCGAACCAGCAGAACCAGAGGATGAATACGCCAAGCGCCATCGCCGTCATGCTGTGGCCGGGTATCGCGCGGGGCTTGCCCTTGCTGTCATACTTGCCGATACGGGGACCAAGCAGCTTCGCGCCGAGAAGGGCCGTAATGCCGCCGACGAAGTGGACCGCGGCGGAACCGGCAAAATCCTTGAAGCCGAGCTGAGCCAGCCAGCCGCCGCCCCAGATCCAGTGGCCGCTTATCGGATAGACGATAAGACTTATCGCGGCGGAATATACGCAATATGCCTTGAAGTTCGTGCGCTCTGCCATGGAGCCGGAAACGATCGTCGCCGCCGTTGCGCAGAACACGGTCTGGAAAATTACGAAAACCCACTTGGGAAGTCCGTTGCCGAGGAACGCATAGTCGCCGCGGATCAGGGGATCAAAGCCGCCCACGATAGCGCCCGTTCCGCAGAACATCAGGCCGAAGCCCACGATCCAGAAGCAGGGTGTTCCAATACAGAAATCCATCATGTTCTTCATCAGTATGTTGCCTGTGTTTTTTGCCCGTGTCAGTCCGGCCTCGCAGAGGGCGAATCCGGCCTGCATGAAGAACACCATAAAGGCTCCCACCAGTGCCCAGATAACATCCGAAGAATTGTACATAAAAATACCTCCCACCAAATAAAAAAGGACAAAGACGCTCTTTTTGAGAACGTCTTTGTCCTTCTGATGTGCGCATTATAGGCGCGTGTTTTTCGTATGTCAACAATATTTGCGGTATTTTAGTATATTTATCGCTTTTCTTAGCGTTTTCTTTGCAAATGGTTCGTTTTTGGCTTATTTTTCTTCTCT
>CAKTED010000095.1 GCA_934546725.1 uncultured Oscillospiraceae bacterium
GGCTATATGTTGTAAACGTTGAGAATACGGACGTGGAGACCACGATATCGGGTATTCCAGTGAGCTATCTCGGCGAGGCGGATATTCTGGCTGACAGGCAGCTCATCGTAAAAAACAAGGCGGAGCAGACGGTCAGTCTGACGCTTTACGGCAAGCGCAGCGTCATAAGCAGCCTGAGCAGAGACAATATTTCTGTAACAGTAGATTTGCGGGACATTAAAACAACCGGAACGGTGGACAGAGTTTATGACGTGAGCTTTTCCGGAGGCGTGAAGAGCAGCGACGTGTATACCCTGGCAAAAAGCCCTGCGTATATAAGCGTGAGCATAGACAGGATGAGCAGCAAGCGGGTAGAGGTGCGCGGAGAGAGCAACATAACCGTTGCAGATGGCTATATGGCCGAGCCGACGGAATATAATCCGGACGGGATAACCGTCAGCGGTCCGGATGAGATCATATCGCAGATAGACTGCGCATGGGTCGTTGTTGAAAGAGAGAACCTCAGCAAGACCGTTACGAGCATGATGAATTATATTCTCGTTGACGAGAACGGAAACGAGGTAGTCTCCGATGAGATAAGCGTGGATACCGAGCAGGTCGAGGTAACGATACCGATAGTCATGTATAAGGACGTTGTCCTTACGGTGGACCTTATCGAGGGCGGCGGAGCAAAGCGCGAGGACGTTGTGGTGGACATAAAGCCGGACAGAATATCCCTCTCCGGTGATGCGCAGACGCTTTCAGCCATGAACCAGATATCCATAGGCAGCATAGACCTTTCAAGCTTTGAGACCTCGGATACGCAGACGTTTACGATCCCGATATCCAATGATATAAACAATATCTCCGGAATAACAGAGGCGGAGGTAACGGTAACGGTGAAGAACCTTGCCGTGAAGCGCATAATAGCCTCGAATATCGAGTTCATCAACGTCTCGGAGGGCTATACGGCAACGCCGGTCACACAGTACCTCGAGGTAAAGGTGCGCGGCCCGCAGGAGATAGTGGACCTCATTAACGCGTATAATATACGAATAGTCGGCGATCTTTCCGACCTTGGTCAGGCCGTTGGGCGCTATGCGGTGGAGACAAAAATATATATCGACGGTTACAGCGAGGCCGGAGCCGTCGGCGATTATAAGGTAGTCGTTTCCATTGAAAAGGACGGCAGCGAATAGGGGCGAAGCGATTGACTCAGAGCGCAATAGTTGAAAAAATATACGGCGACGGCTTCGCGCAGGTGAGCGTTGAGCGGATATCGGCCTGCGGGAAGAGCTGTGCATCCTGCTCGGGCGGATGCAGCGAGAAGCACATAATAAGCGTGCGCGCCGCGAACGGAGCCGGTGCAAAGCCGGGCGACAGGGTCGTGATCGAAAGCTCCACAAAGGGCGTGCTCGGTGCGGCACTGCTCGTGTACCTTTTGCCGATAGCCTTCTTCTTCGCGGCATATATGCTCACGATGCTGGCAAAAATGCCGGAGACGGCGTGTATTCTGATAAGCCTCGGCGCGTTTTTCACCGGAGCGGTGTGCGTTTATCTTGTAAACCGCCTTGTGCGGCGCGACCGGGAGCTGGAGTATACGATAGTTTCAGTGGTGAACGATTTATGTTCGGGTATGTAAGGCCGCTGAAGCCCGAGCTGAAGGTGAAGGAATACGAAATGTTCCGTGCGGCCTATTGCGGGCTGTGCACCCAGCTCAAGCGCAGCTATGGCGGCATGGCGCGTTATGTCATCAGCTATGATCTTACGTTTCTTGCGATGCTGCTTGCCGGGAAGGACGAGCTGCCGCATGTGTGCTCGGGGCGCTGCCCCGCGTCGCCGTGCCGGAGGAAGAAATATCTCCGCTGCGGAGCGGAGTACGAAACCGCGGCGGCGCAGAGCGTTATCCTGATGTACTGGAAGCTTGTCGACGCGGCGAGGGACGGCGGACTGAAGCAGAAGCTTTACGCCGCGCCGCTCTCGGTGCTGCTGAAGCGGAAGTACCGCAGAGCCGCAGCCGCACAGCCGTATTTTGCGGCGGAAACTCAGCGCCTTCTTGCCGAGCTTGCAAGACTTGAAGAGGAACGAAACGCCTCGCTTGACGCGGCGGCGGACAGCTTTGCAAGGATACTTCAGGCCGCCGCGAAGGACTGCGGCGACCCGGACCGCGAGAGGATACTTTCGCAGCTGCTCTATCATCTCGGCAGATTCATATATATTCTCGATGCGGTCGACGATTATGAGGAAGACTGCAAAAGCGGAAGCTATAACCCGCTCATATACCGCTTTGAAACCGGCGGAAGAGCGCTGAACGGTGAGGAACGCGAGGAGCTGCGGCTGACGCTGCGGCACTCCATCGGCCTTATCGGCGCGGCATATGAGCTGAAGGATAAAAACGTGTATGACGGTATACTGTCCAACATAATCTACCTTGGCCTCGAAAACGCCGTTGACCTTGTTTTCAGCGGCAGAAGCGGGGAGCTTAAAATGCACCTCATACACAAAAATAATTAAGGAGCATGGAATGAACGATCCGTACAGCGTGCTTGGCGTTTCGCCGTCGGCGAGCGACGAGGAGATAAAAAAGGCCTACCGCGAGCTTGCAAGAAAATATCATCCGGATAATTATCACGATAATCCGCTTGCAGACCTCGCGCAGGAGAAAATGAAGGAAATAAACGAGGCCTACGATACCATTACAAAAATGAGAAGCCAGGGCGGCGGTCAGAGCGGCGGCTATTCGTCCTCCTCGGGGAGCTACGGCGGCGCGTCGTACAGCGGAGCTTCCGGCTCGGCGGGAAGCGTTTATGTTCAGATACGAAACGCGATAAATTCCGGCAATCTTGCCCTTGCCGAGCAGCTTCTGAAGGCGCCGGGGACGGCGCACAACGCCGAGTGGAACTTCCTCATGGGCTGCCTGTATTATCAGCGCGGCTGGCTGGATGACGCGAAGCGGTATTATCAGACGGCCGTCAGCCTGGACCCGAATAATGCCGAATACGCTCAGGCGCTCAGGTATATGAGCAGCGGCGGGTATTACAGACCGGCCCAGTATAACCGCTCGTCCGGCATGGACGCATGCGACTGCTGTACAACGCTCTGGGCGGCGGACTGCTGCTGTGAATGCATGGGCGGCGACCTGATCCCCTGCTGCTGATATGAAAGACAGGACCAGAATCATTGCAGCGGCCGCGATGCTCGCAGCGCTTCAGCTGGCGCTGCTCTATATCGGAACGCTCATGCCGGGCTGGAAGCTGGCCTCCGCCGCCGTTGCGGGGATAATGACCGCGGCTGTGCTGATAGAGTGCGGCATGCTCAGGGCGGTGCTGGCATATGTGGCTGTCAGCGTGCTTTCGTTCCTTCTGCTGCCGCAGAAGACGCTGGCGCTGCTCTATATCGTGTTTTTCGGATATTATCCGCTGATCAAAAGCGTTACGGAGCATGTGCGCAGCCGCGCGCTTGAGTGGCTGTGCAAGCTCATAGTGTTCAATTTTGCCTGCGCGCTGAGCTTTGCGGCGCTGCGCTTCGGCTTTGTCGCGGATGTGACACTGCCGGGCATACCCGTCGCTGTAATATGGCTTCTGCTCAACGCGGCATTCGTCGTTTTTGACCTTGGACTGTCGAAGCTTATAGCGCTGTATCTTCAGCGCATACATAAGAACATCAAATGATTAAACGGGATGGAAATTTGTTATGATTAAAAGTATGACGGGTTACGGCAGCGCAAGCGGAAAATGCGGGGAGCTTGGCGTGACCGTTGAGCTGAAAAGCGTGAATAACCGCTTTCTGGACTGCTCGGTCCGCATGCCGAGAATGTATATATTCGCTGAGGACAGGATAAAGGCGAAGGTGCAGAAATATATATCGCGCGGCAAGGTGGACGTTTTTGTCACCGTGGACAGCTCCGCGGCGGACGATGTCGCCGTGCGGGTAAACGATGAGCTCGTGCGGGCGTACATATCCGCGTTTGGCGAAATGAGCGAAAAATACGGGCTTAAAAACGAACTGAGCGCCTTTGATCTTGGCCGCATGCAGGACGTTTTTACCCTTGAAAAGAAGGAGACGAACGCGGAGGAATTTGCGTCCGGCCTTGAAGAGATCACCGCCGCCGCGCTTGAGCGCTTCAACGCCATGCGGCAGACGGAGGGCGAGCGGCTGAAAAGCGACATTTTCATCAAGCTTGCCGAGATAGAGCGCCTTGCCGCGGAGGTGGAAAAGCGCTCGCCGCAGACGGTAAGCGAATATCGCGCGCGCCTTGAGCAGAAGATGATGGAGGTCCTTGCCAGCGCGGATATTGACCGCTCGCGCATCGTTACCGAGGCGGCGATATTTGCCGACAAGGTGGCGGTGGATGAGGAGCTCGTAAGGCTCAGAAGCCATATCGCGCAGATGCGCGACATGCTCGAGAACGGCGGAGCCGTTGGCCGCAAGCTTGATTTCCTCACGCAGGAGCTCAACCGCGAGGCGAATACGACCGGCTCGAAGTGTAACGACGTGGAGATAACGCGAATGGTCGTGGATATAAAGGCCGAGATAGAAAAGATCAGAGAACAAATTCAGAATATAGAGTAAGGTGCGTTTTTTGTGAAGCTCATAAATATCGGGTTTGGAAACATGGTCTCGGCAGGCCGCATCGTTGCGATAGTCAGCCCGGAATCCGCGCCGATAAAGCGCATAATTCAGGACGGCAAGGAGAGCGGACGGCTCATAGACGCTACCTATGGCCGCAGAACGCGTGCCGTTATCATTGCTGACAGCGGGCACATAATCCTTTCCGCCATACAGCCTGAAACCGTTGCTGGAAGGTTTGTTGAACAGGGCGGAGCGAATACATTCAATGACGCGGAGGCTGAGGAAGATGAACAGAGGTAAGCTTTTTGTAATATCAGGCCCTTCGGGCGCGGGCAAGAGCACGGTCATAACCCGCCTGCTCAAGCAGCTGAACAACGTGTATTTCTCCATCTCGGCAACGACGCGCGAGCCGCGCCGGGGCGAGCGGGACGGGATCGATTACCATTTCATGCAGAAGGAAGAGTTCGAGCGCATGATGGCAAACAATGAGCTGCTCGAGCATGCGGAGTACGTTGGAAATTATTACGGAACTCCCGCAAAGCCCGTTGACGAAAAGCTCGCGGCGGGGTATGATGTTATCCTTGATATAGAAACCAAGGGCGCGGAGCAGGTCATGAAAAACCGCCCCGAGGCCATAGGCATCTTCCTTTTCCCCGGCAGCTTCGCCGTTCTTGAGGAGCGGCTGAGACTGCGCAGCACAGACAGCGAGGATAAGATCCTGAAGCGCCTTGCCCAGGCAAGAATAGAGTGCAAAAAAGCGCAGATGTACCGCTATATCATCATTAACGACCGCGTTGAGACCGCCTGCGACGAGGCCATTGCCATAATCACGGCGGAAAAGTGCAAAACAGCCGAAAGGCTTCATTATCTCGAGGAGGAAAACTGATATGCTTTACCCACCCATGTCCGAGCTTCTTAAAATCATAAACAGCAGATACCTGCTTGTAAACGTCGTTGCCAGACGTTCACGCGATCTTTCCGAGCGGGCGTATGAAAAGGGCGAGCCGCTTGGCGGAAAGCCCGTTTCCATTGCGATCCACCAGCTGGCGGACGGCGAGTATACTGCCATCAGCAGAGGCGAATATTAAAACTGTGCTGTTCCGCCGGTACAAGCGGCGGAACAGCGTTTTTTTTATACGGAAGGCCACTCGCAGAGGGGCGTGAGTAGAAACAAAATGATCGGGAGTATCCTTGAAGGGAGGCGCGCCGAGCTGTGGAAAAAACGGTTGCAAGAGTGGCGGTATCCGCGGCTCCTTTTACGGCCGATAAGCTTTATGACTACGTGGTTCCCCAAGCGATGCGCGAGCTGGCAAGGCCCGGGGCGCGCGTTTCGGTCCCGTTTTCAAGGGGGAACAGGCACGTTGAGGGCATGATAATGGAGCTGGCGGACGGCAGCGATTACCTTAAGCTCAAGCCGCTGGACGCCGTGCTCGACCCCGAGCCGGTGCTTACGGAAAATCAGCTGCGCCTTGCGCGATGGATAAAGGCCCGCTTTTTCTGCACGATGTTCGACGCCGTCAGGGCCATGCTGCCCGCGGGACTGTGGTTCAAAACGGAGTGCGTCTGCTCCATCGCCGAGGGCGTGGACAGGGAGCGGGCGTATATCGCAGCGGGCGACGACGCTGCGGCTCAGAGCATACTGGATACGCTTTACGCCGCAGGTGGACGCGGCGACCTCGGCGCGCTGCAAACGGTCTTCGGCGCGGAGGGGAAAAATGCCATAAAGCGCCTTGAGGAGGCCGGTGTCATAAGAAGCGGCCTTGAGGCGAACAGAAA
>CAKTED010000096.1 GCA_934546725.1 uncultured Oscillospiraceae bacterium
ACGAACACCGTAGACGCCGCCTCCTTCCCGTTCCGCACCTGGGCAAAGCTCGGCAAGGAGGTCCTTTATAACGGCGTGGAGCTGCTGTCCATCGGCAGCTGGCAGGGAGACGGCGAGCTTTTGAACAGTCTCTGCAAATACCTGCGCGAATTTCGCGCCGTGAACGCCGCGCCGTCGCAGATAGTTATCGGCGCGGGCATGGAATATCTGCTCATGCTGCTCTGCCGCATTCTTCCGCAGGATATCTCCTTTGCCGTGGAGGACCCCGGCTACGTCAAGACTCCCGCCATCCTGAGCGGCTGCGGCAGAAACCTTCACTACATTTCTCTTGACGGCGACGGCATGAACGCCGCCGCTCTTTCGGCCTGCGGCGCCTCCGCCGCCTGCATCACGCCGTCGCACCAGTTCCCCACCGGCGCCGTAATGCCCATCGCCCGGCGCATGGAGCTTCTCCGCTGGGTCTCCGCCGCACCGGAAAGATACATCCTTGAGGATGACTATAACAGCGAGTTCAACTTCGTCGGCCGTCCCATTCCCTCGCTTCAGGGCATGGATAACCGGCGGGTAATTTATATCAGCACATTTTCGCGCATTCTTGCGCCGTCCATAAGAATAGCGTACATGGTCCTGCCGCCGGAGCTTCTCCTCCGCTCGCAGGACGTTCTGAAAAACTATTCCTCCACCGTTTCGCGCTTTGACCAGCACACGCTCTGCCGGTTTATCGACGGCGGCTACCTTGGCCGCCATCTCAACCGCATGAAGACGCTGTACCGCCGCAGGCGCGACTTCCTGCTCGACCTCCTCGCTCCGCACGCGCAGCGGCTGAAGCTTGGCATAAGCGGCGGCAGCGCGGGACTCCATCTGCTCGTCTCCGGCCCGGCGGAAACGATAGCCCGCATTCTCTCTCGCGCCGATGAGCGCAGCATTCGAGTAACGCGCATGTCGGATTACTGCCACTCCTTTTCCGGCGAGGAAACGACCATCATTCTCGGCTACGCGGGCATGAACGACGAAACGCTTTCCGCCGCCGTTTCCGAGCTTTTTGACGGGCTCTGATCTGACCCTGTCAGAAATTCTCTTTTTGGCACTTTCAATTCAGTCAGTTGATGCTATAATCCCACATAAACGCAGGGTATTTCCCCCGCGCGAGTATACTGGAGGAATGGAAAATGACAAAAAAGACAAAATTCACAACACTTCTCATTGTACAGATAGGCGTTATGGCCGCGCTCGTTTATGTGGTAACGCTTTTCCGCTTTCCGCTTTTCGGCTCAAAGGTACACTTTGCAAACGCGCTGTGCCTGATATCCGGCCTGCTTCTCGGACCCATTCCGGGCGGTTTGGCGGCAGGTCTCGGCTCCGCGCTTTACGACGCCATTCTCGGCGGCTATGACGTTGCAAACATACTCATAACCTTTGTATCAAAGTTTCTCATGGCCTTTATCTGCGCAAAGATTGCCTATGCCCGCAATGCAAACACTGATAACAGGGTTCAGGATATAGCCGCCTCCGTCATCGGCGCTCTTTCCTACGTTGCGCTCTATATGCTCAAGACCTTCATCTATCAGGCCTTTGTTTACGGCTACCCGATGGCGACCGTCGGCGCAACTATGCTCAGCAAGCTTATCCCCTCGCTCATTAACGCCCTCGTTGCCATGGTCGCAGCGCCCATAGTTTTCCTTGCGCTCAGACCGGCCATGAAAAAGCTGCACGTCGGCGCAATGGCCGCAGAGGCGTGACCCTTTTAATTTCGATACCACTCTCTATTTCATACTCTCCCTTACAGATACCGGGCCGAAACGAAGCTCAATTCGTTCCGACCCGGTATTCATTATTATTCTTCTTTCTTGACAGAAGCGGTATATAATTGTATTTTATATATGTAATTATTAAAAAAGAGCAAAGGAGTGCGCGGCATGGACGATATAAAAAAGGTTACGCATATCGATAACGTCCGCCTTTCGGACGACGGAGACAGCGTTATTATAATAGATCAGACCCTGCTCCCCAACGAGATGAAATACATTGAGCTCAAAAGCGCCGAGGATATTTACGACGCCATCTTTGAGCTGAAGATCCGCGGAGCGCCCGCCATCGGCATCTGCGCGGGCTATGGAATTTATGTTCTCGCCCGGCAGATAAAGGCTGCATCGTTTGAAGAATTTGCCTCGGAATTTCACCGTCTCAAGGAGTATCTGAGCTCCTCGCGGCCCACTGCTGTAAATCTCAGCTGGGCGCTGAATCGCATGGAGCGCGTCGTTACGGCAAACAGTGCTCTCCCTGTTTCCGCCATTCTCTTACTGCTTGAAAAGGAATGCCGCGCCATACACGAGGAGGATATCCAGATGTGCCGTGCCATTTCAGAATACGGTCTTTCGCTGCTGCATGACGGCGACGGCATCCTCACGCACTGCAATGCCGGACCGCTCGCCACCTCGCGCTACGGCACGGGTCAGGGTCCCATACTCCTTGGCCGCGAAAGGGGCATGAATTTCCACGTTTTTGCCGACGAGACCCGTCCGCTGCTCCAGGGCGCGCGGCTGACCTCCTTCGAGCTCCAGCGCGCGGGCGTTGACGTTACGCTCATCTGCGACAATATGGCCAGCATCGTCATGAAAAACGGTTGGGTACAGGCCTGCATCGTTGGCTGCGACCGCGTGGCCGCGAACGGAGACGCCGCGAACAAGATCGGCACAAGCGGCGTGGCCATCCTCGCAAAGCACTACGGAATCCCGTTCTACGTCCTCGGCCCCACCTCCACCATAGACATGAGCTGCGCGACCGGCGACGACATAAAGATCGAGCTGCGCGACCCGAACGAGATAAAAACGAAGTGGTATTCAAAGCCCATGGCGCTGCCGGAGGTAAAATGCTATAACCCCGCATTTGACGTTACGGATCACTCGCTCATAAGCGCCATCATCACGGAAAAGGGCATCTGCCGCGCGCCGTACACCGAAAGTCTCGCCGCACTTTTCCGCTGACGGCCCGTGAATATGACAAGATACGAAACGGAGGACATAAAAACAATGGGTAAAATCATTTCTTCCCCCTCGGCCTGCATTGAGGCCGATCCCGAGCTCATATCAAAGGTAATGCTCATGCCCGGCGACCCGCTCAGGGCAAAAAAAGTCGCCGAAACGTATTTCACGGACGTTGTCTGCTTCAACACCGTGCGCAATATGCTCGGCTTTACCGGCACCTATAAGGGCAAACGCATTTCCGTAATGGGCAGCGGCATGGGAGTTCCTTCAATGTGCCTTTATGCGCACGAGCTTTACAATTTCTTCGGCGTGGACGTTATTCTCCGCATCGGCTCGGCGGGCGGTCTTTCCGAGGATACGCATGTGCGCGACCTCGTTCTTGCCATGAGCGCCTGCACAAACTCCAATTTTGCCAGCCAGTACGATTTTCCCGCAACGCTCGCGCCGACGGCCGACTTTGCCCTGCTGCGCAAGGCTGTCGAGCTGGCCGAGGCCAGGGGAGTTCACGCAAACGTCGGCCCCGTGCTCACGACGGACCCGTTCTATAACGCCAACCCGCACGCCAACGAGGCCTTCCGCGCAATGGGCATGCGCGCCGTCGAGATGGAGACCGCAGGCCTTTACCTCGAGGCCATGGCATCGAAAAAGCGCGCCCTCTCCCTGCTCACGATATCCGACCACATTTTCTCCGGCGAGGAGCTTTCCGCCGAGCAGCGGCAGAACAGCTTTACCGAGATGATGGAGATAGCGCTCGATACCGCCTGGGACGCGCTGTAAGCGATTGCTGTGGGTACTGCCGTGTGTGACCGTACCCTTTCGCCCCTCCGCAGGGGATCCCCGCTGCGCGAGGATGACGGAAAAGGACACGCCCCTCCCGCGTCCACGGTTGGGGCGTGTGCCCCTCCATACGGAATTCCACGGGGTGCTGACGCACCCCTCTGAATGACGGAGGTGATGGGTTTGCGCGTCCACTTTACCGGCGCACCCTGCGCTGCACTCACCACTACGCACGTCATTCAGAGGGAGCGGAGCGACCGAAGAATCCCCTGGTTGGTTCTGCCATGGCAGCGGCACGCACTGCCCTGCCCCTCCGTGGGGGATTCCACGGGGTACTTCGTACCCCTCTGAATGACGGAAACTTTGAATTTCCGCATCCACGATCTTACACAAAAAGAGCTTTGGAGCGCCGGGACGGCGCTCCAAAGCTCTTTTCATATTGTTAATATCATTTCAGAAAATCGCCCACTCTGTTTGCGTCCGCCTTAATGCGCGCTCCAAGCTCCTCGAGACTTGAAAACTTCATCTCCGGGCGCATGAAGTTGTACAGCTCGCATATGGCCTGCCGGTCATATACCTCGCGGTCGAAACCGATCAGGTAGCTTTCCACGGAAACGGCGCTGCCGCCACTCACCGTCGGACGAACGCCTATGTTCGTCACGGCGGGGTAATACTCCTCCTCGTCCGCCAGCCGCAGGCGCGCGGCATAAACTCCGTGCCGGGGGACGATAACGTTATCCTCAAAGCGCATGTTTATCGTCGGCGTGCCGAGCGTGCGGCCAAGCCTGAAGCCGTGGCGGACAGTTCCCGTCAGCAGATGCGGATGTCCGAGGAAACGGTTGGCCTCGCGGATATTCCCTTCCGCTATAAGCCCGCGTATGTACGTTGAGCTCACGGTAACGCCGTCAAGCGTCACCTCGGGCATGATATCGCAGCCGAAGCCGCGCTCCGCGCCGAGCGCTCTGAGCTTTTCCGCGGTTCCCTCGCCCCTGTCGCCGAATCGGAAATCATGTCCTGCCACAAAATGCACCGCGCCGTAATCATGGGCTATCCATTCGGCAAAGGTCTGCCAGTGCATATGCATCGTGCTCTCGTCAAAATGGACTGTGATGATATCCTTTATGCCGAAACAGTGCTCCACGATATACGCCCTGTCCGCCGGTGAATTTATAAGCTGCACGGGGCTTCCCGTAACGAGCAGATCCGGGTGACTGTCAAACGTGAGCATCGCAGGCTCCGCGCCAAGCTCCTCCGCCCTTTCCCGCGCCCTTCTCAGAAGCGCCGCGTGGCCGATATGCACGCCGTCGAAAAAGCCCAGCGCCACCACCCTTTTTGTATCACTCATCAGCTTATCTTTCCTTTGTCTTCATACTTCGTAAAAGCTCTTTACGATGCTCACGCCGCCGTCATTCCTGCACAGCGCGAGAAATTCTCCGCTTTCGGAGCGCAGTCTGAACAGGCCCTCCGGCGCTTCGTTCAGGCGCGGGGCCAGTCCGTTGCGGCAGCGGCGCTCATTTTCGGCGTCGGCCACGGCGGCGGGATACGCCATGAACATGCTCTCAAGGCCAAGCATCATGCTCTCCGCGCCCTCGCGGCCCGCGTTTATTATATCCTCCAGCGCGTGCGCATCCTCAAGCCGGTACGCGCCGACGCGCGTGCGCGTAAGCGCGGACATTGCTCCTCCGCAGCCGAGTCTTTCACCGATATCGGCGCAGAGCACGCGTATATACGTCCCCTTCGAGCAGGTCACGCGCAGAATGTAGTCTCCGTCCCGCTCGCCCTCAAGCTCAAGGCTGCTTATCGTTATTTTTCGCGGCTTCCGCTCCACCTCTTTGCCCCTGCGGGCATACTCATAGAGCTTTTTGCCGTTTATCTTTATGGCTGAATACATAGGCGGAAGCTGCTCTGTCTCACCGCGAAAGCCGCCGAGCGCGGCGGCAACATCGTCCCTTCCGCACATTACCGTGCGTTCCTCAAGGACCGCGCCGCTCGTATCCTGCGTATCGGTAACGAGCCCCAGGCGCAGAGAGGCGAGGTATTCCTTATCGGCGTTCTCCATGAACTCCACCGCTCGGGTCGCTCTGCCGACAAAAACAGGCAGAACTCCCGTAGCCATCGGGTCGAGCGTTCCGGCGTGACCTATGCGCTTTTCGCCCAAAATGCGGCGCAACTTCGCCACAACGTCATGACTTGTCCAGCCCGCGGGCTTATCGACTATAAGTATACCGGTCATTGCTGCTTCCACACCCTTTGAGCTGCCTCGAGCATACGCCTTTTGGCCTCGTCAAGTCCACAGTGCATAACGCAGCCTGCCGCCATTCCGTGGCCGCCGCCGCCAAGCTGCGCACAGATGGCGTTTGCGTTTGCATAGTTAACCGTCCGCACGGAGGCCTTCCATCCGCCGTCCGCCTGCCGCAGGGTTATGCTCGTTTCCACGCCCTCGACCTGGCCGGCAATAACGGCAACGTCGTCCAGATCATCCTCGACCGCGCCGCATTCGGCTATCATCGCATCCGAA
>CAKTED010000097.1 GCA_934546725.1 uncultured Oscillospiraceae bacterium
CTCAAGAGCATATCGCTTCCCATCATCCTTGTCGCCGTCATTGAGTTCGCAATATTCATAAATCTCGGCCTGCCGCATTACCTCGGCTCGTCGCTGGCATTCATCGCACCCATCTGCATAAGCACCATCCAGCTTGGCGCAACGGTGGACTACGCCATACTCATGACAACGAAATACCGCGACGCGCGAAGCTCCGGACTTGAAAAGCATCCGGCCGTCACCGCCGCGCTCACATCCTCAATGCCCTCCATAATCGTCAGCGCGCTCGGCTTCTTCGCCGCCACCTTCGGCGTCGGCCTCTATTCCGACATCGATATCATCAGCTCCATGTGCAACCTCATGGCGCGCGGCGCTATCATAAGCATGCTCAGCGTTATCCTCATTCTCCCGGCAATGTTCATGCTTTTCGACAGGGTGATAATCAAAACAAGCTTCGGCTTCAAGGTCAAAAAGGAGGTCCCTTCTCATGAAGAATAAAAAATTCTCAAGAATCATTTCCTGTGTGCTCATAACCGCGCTGCTCGCCTGCTGCTTCGCTTCCTGCTCAAACGGCGGCAGCGACGACGCTGAAGCCACCCCGACGCCAAACGCGTCCTCCACGCCCGTTTCCGCCGCACCCGTTTCGCACAATCCGGACGCCGTAAACAGCAAATCCGAGACCGTATACGTCATCACCGACGCCAGCGGCGCCGTAAAAAAGCTCATCGTGAGCGACTGGCTCAAAAATGCCAACGGCAGCGCCTCTCTCGCGGATGTCAGCAATCTTACGGACATCGAAAACGTCAAGGGCCGCGAAACGTTCACCTCCGACGGCGGCGCGCTCGTCTGGGATGCCGAAGGCAGCGACATATACTACCAGGGCAGCAGCGACGCCGAGCTCCCCGTTCAGGTCACCGTGAGCTACACGCTCGACGGCGAGGAGATATCCGCCTCCGAGCTGGAGGGCAAAAGCGGCCACGTTACCATTCGTCTTGACTACACGAACACTACCTCCGTTCCCGCCGACATTGACGGAAAGACGGAAAATGTCTGCGTTCCCTTCGTAATGCTCAGCGGCATGCTGCTCGATAACGAAAGCTTCCGCAATATTGAGGTATCCAACGGCCGCCTTGTAAACGACGGCGACCACTCCGTCGCCATCGGCCTGGCTCTGCCCGGGCTTCAGGATACTCTCGGTCTTGAGGACACCGAGCTTCCGGACCATGTTGAATTCAGCGCCGATGTAAGCTCCTTCGAGCTTCCCGACATCATGACCGTCGCCACAAGCGAAGTGTTCGCGGTAGTCGATACAGCTGAGCTTGAGGGCACGGACGATCTCTCCGATTCGCTCTCTCAGCTTTCCACCGCCATGGACGCTCTGCTCGACGGCTCCTCTCAGCTGTACGACGGTCTCTCCACCCTGCTTGAAAAGTCTGGAGAGCTTGTTTCCGGCATAGACGCTCTTGCCGCCGGTTCCGCCGCTCTTGCCGACGGAGCGGGCAGTCTTGAAAGCGGCGCGGCACAGCTCCAGAAGGGGCTTGCCTCCCTCTCCTCCGGTCTTGGCGAGCTTTCCGCGAATAATGCAAGCCTCACCGCCGGTGCAAAGGCCGTCTTTGAAACCCTGCTCGACACCGTCGAGGCTCAGGTAAAGTCCGCCGGACTTGACATTCCCGAGCTCACGATCGATAATTACGCCACGGTACTCGGCTCTCTCGCCCAGTCCGTAAGCCCCGAAAATGTTCAGGCCACCGCCGAAGCGGCCGCGCGCAAAACCGTCACGGAAAAAGTCACCACCGCCGTTCGTGAAAGCGTGCTTGACGCCGTTCTCGGTGCAAAGGGCCTTACGCGCGACGCGTATGCCGCGCTCGACGCCGAAACTAAGGCCGCAATTGACGCCGCGGTTGACGCCCAGCTTGCTTCCGACAGCGTCAAGGCGCAGATAAGCGCCCTCGTTGACCAGAACATGGCCTCCTCCGAGGTTCAGGCGCAGATAAAGGCCGCCGTCGAGGCCGCTTCCTCCGGCGCGGGCAGTCTCGGCACGGCAAAGGCCCAGCTTGACAGCTACAATACCTTCTATCAGGGACTGCTCACCTATACCTCCGGCGTAGCCTCCGCCTCCTCCGGCTCCCAGCAGCTGCTTTCCGGCAGCGCGCAGCTTGCTCAGGGCGCAAAGGCCGTAAACAGTGGCGCGGGTGAGCTGAAGGCGGGTCTCGGTACGCTCCAGGATGGCGCGGGCACGCTCATTGAGGGCGTTACGCAGCTGCGCGACGGCTCCATGACGCTTTCCGACGGTCTCCAGCGCTTCTATGACGAGGGCATCTCGAAGATCCTCGAGCTTGCCGACGGCGATACTCTCGCCCGTCTCAAGGCCGTTATCGACGCCGCCGCGGATTACAACAGCTTCTCCGGCGTTTCCTCCGATATGACCGGCAGCGTAAGCTTCATCTTCAAAACCTCCGCAGACTGACCCGTATCTCTCTCCCACCAAAGCTCCGGCATGAAAGCTTTCATGCCGGAGCTTTTTTATGCTTGACAAATACCCCGGAGGGGTATATTATGTTTTTGGACTTAAAATACCCCCAAGGGGTATTTATGATTGGAGTGACAAAAATGGAGCATAATAATCCGGTTCGGGAAGATGAGGCCTCATGCATGGCGGCATGTCCCGCCTGCTGCCATCATAAGCACACCCCACGGGACGAAAAGCGCCTGCGCCAGCTGCAAAACCGCCTGAGCCGCATGATCGGCCAGCTCAACGGCATCAAAAACATGCTTGATGATAACCGCTACTGCGGCGATATTCTCACGCAGGTCGCCGCCGTGGAAAGCGCGCTGCAAAGCTTTGGCTACACCGTGCTTCAGGAGCATATGGAGACCTGCGTCGTTGAGGAAATAAAAAACGGCAACCCGCAGATAGTCGGCGAGGCCGTGGAGCTTATAAAAAAGCTGAAATAGAATAATTTTTTCTCCGAAGGAGGTTATATTATAATGAGCTTTGAAAAATTCAGCGTAAGCGGCATGACCTGCGCGGCGTGCAGCGCGCACGTTGAAAAGGCCGTTTCCGCCGTCGAGGGCGTGAGCGACGTTTCCGTGAGCCTTCTCACAAATTCCATGACGGTAAGCTTTGATCCCCCCGCCACCGCCCAGGGCATATGCGACGCCGTCGCCGCCGCGGGCTACGGGGCCGCGCCGGAATCCGGCGGCGAAAGGCCCGCGTCCTCCGAGCGCGAGGCGCTGGAGGATCACGAGACGCCAAGGCTTAAAAAGCGGCTCATAGCCTCGCTCGCGCTGCTCATTCCGCTGATGTACATTTCCATGGGCCACATGATGTGGGGCTGGCCGCTTCCGGGCTTCATGGCGGACAGCCCGCTGGTTCTGGCGCTTTATCAGCTGCTGCTCACCGCCGCCGTAATGGTGATAAACCAGCGCTTTTTCGTCAGCGGCTTCAAAAGTCTTCTTCACCGCGCGCCGAATATGGACACGCTCGTTGCCCTCGGCAGCGGCGCGGCCTTCGTTTACAGCACGGCGGTATTCTTCGAGATGTGCTTCGCCGCCGATTCCGGCGCGGGCATGACGCACCATTACCTGCACGAGTTTTACTTTGAATCCGCCATGATCCTCACGCTCATCACCGTCGGCAAAATGCTTGAGGCCCGCAGCAGGGGCAAAACCACGAACGCCATAAAGAGCCTGATGGACCTTGCGCCGAAAACGGCCCATGTTCTGCGCGGCGGCGAGGAGGTAACGATCCCCGCCGAGCAGGTTATGGCGGGCGACATATTCATCGTCCGCCCCGGCGAGAGCATCCCCGTGGACGGCGTTGTAACAGAGGGTGAAAGCGCCGTGAACGAAGCCGCGCTCACCGGTGAGAGCCTGCCGGTGGATAAGGCCCCCGGCAGCAGCGTGAGCGCCGCGACGCTCAATCAGAACGGCTTCCTCACCTGCCGGGCGACCCGCGTCGGCCAGGACACGACGCTCAGTCAGATAATCGAAATGGTCGAAAACGCCTCCGCCACAAAGGCGCCGATCGCAAAAATAGCTGACAAAGTCTCCGGCGTATTCGTCCCAACGGTCATCGGTATCGCGCTCGTGTCGCTCGTCGTATGGCTCATTGCCGGGCGCGGCTTCGGCTTCGCGCTGGCGCGCGCCATCAGCGTGCTCGTGATAAGCTGCCCCTGCGCTCTCGGCCTGGCAACACCCGTTGCGATAATGGTCGGCAGCGGCATGGGCGCGAAAAACGGCGTTCTCTTCAAGACCGCCGCCGCGCTTGAGGCCACGGGCAAGACCGGCATCGTCGTGCTCGATAAGACCGGCACAGTTACCGAGGGCAGGCCGAAGGTTACGGATATCTGCCCCGAGGACGGAATTTCGCCCGCCTCGCTGCTGCTCGCCGCCGCCGCGCTCGAGGCCAGGAGCGAGCATCCGCTTGCCCGCGCCATTATTGAAAAGGCCGAGGCCGACGGGCTTGAATATTCTCCCGCGGGCGACTTTTCCGCAATGCCCGGGCACGGCGTTCGCGGCAGTCTTGGCGGAAGGACCGCCATCGGCGGCAACGCCGCGCTGATGGCAGAGCTCGGCACTCTGACGGACGCGGCAAAATCGCGCGGCGATGAGCTTGCCGAAGAGGGCAAAACTCCGCTGTATTTCGCGCTTGACGGGCGTCTTCTCGGCATTATCGCCGTGGCCGATACCGTCAAGCCGGACAGCGCCCGCGCCATAGAGCAGCTGCACGGCATGGGCATCCGCACCGTAATGCTCACCGGCGATAACCGCCGCACTGCCTCCTCCATTGCCGCTCAGGTCGGCGTCAGCTCCGTCATATCCGACGTTCTGCCCGGAGATAAGGAGGCCGTGGTACGCAGGCTTTCGGAATTCGGCCGCGTGGCCATGGTCGGCGACGGCATAAACGACGCGCCCGCCCTTACCCGCGCGGACGTGGGCATAGCCATAGGAGCAGGCGCGGACGTTGCGCTCGACGCGGCGGACGTCGTGCTCATGAAGTCCTCTCTGCTCGACGTACCGGCCGCCATCCGCCTTTCGCGGCAGGTGCTGAAAAACATTCACGAAAACCTCTTCTGGGCATTTTTCTACAACTGCATCGGCATTCCGCTTGCCGCCGGAGCGCTCATTCCCCTTGGCCTGACGCTCAATCCCATGTTCGGTGCGGCTGCAATGAGTCTTTCAAGCTTCTGCGTCGTAACGAACGCGCTGCGGCTGAACCTTTTCAACATGACCTCGCCGAAACGCGACGTAAAGCGCACCGCTCCCGAGCTTCCCGACATTGCGGCGGAATTTTCAAAAAACGATCAAACGGCCACTGCGCCGAAAAAAATGGAGGAATCAGCAATGAAAAAAGTTATCACCATCGACGGAATGATGTGCAATCACTGCACGGCCCATGTTCAGAAGGCGCTCGAGGCGCTTGACGGCGTAACGAAGGCGGACGTTGATCTCGAGCCCAAAACCGCGACCGTTACCCTTGCCCACGACGTTGCGGACGACGTTCTCACCGCCGCCGTGACGGAGGCGGGCTATACCCCCACCGGCATCCGCACCGAATAATCCGAGAATTGCCTTGCAAAATTTCAAAACCATACTATAATAATAGTCGCGTGTGCTTTTACCGGCTCACGCGACTATTATTGTTTGATTGGAGTTTCGCCAATGAACGGCTCAGACAGCAGAAATATCGTCCTCATCGGCATGCCCGGCTCGGGCAAAAGCACGCTTGGAGTGCTCCTGGCAAAGGCGCTCGGCATGGATTTTGTCGACGCCGATATTCTCATCCAGCAGCGGCGCGGAATGCTGCTTCAGGACATCATCGATACCGACGGGATAGACGCCTTTCTTGCGCTGGAGGCGGACGTTCTCTCCTCTCTTGAGCTTTCAAATTCCGTCATCTCCACAGGCGGCAGTGCCGTGTATTCTGATGCCGCCATGCAGGCTCTGCGCAGAAACGGCGTTGCAGTTTACCTCAGCGTACCTTACCGCGAGATCGAACGGCGCATAACGAATATTACAACGCGCGGCATAGTTCTGCGCGAGGGAAAAACCCTGCGTGACACCTATGACGAACGCCTCCCGCTCTACGAGAGGTACGCCGACCTGACCATTGACTGCGCAGGCCGTGACATCGAGCAGTGTACGCGGGAGATAATAAGGAAGCTGAACTGATTTCAGCGGACGCGGGAGGGTTATGTCTTTCCGTCATCCTCGCGCAGCGGGGATCCCCCGGTCAGGGGCAGGGCAGTACGACC
>CAKTED010000098.1 GCA_934546725.1 uncultured Oscillospiraceae bacterium
CGTCTATGTACGCCACGGCAAGATAATCGGCTCCGAGCCTCTGGAGCAGCTCCGCCACTCTGACCGCTCCGTGCCCATATGCGTTTGCCTTGACAACGCCGAGAAAGCGGCAGCCCTCCGGCAGCTTTGCGCGCAGCTCATGATAATTATGTTCAATATTCGCAAGGGATATTTCAGCCCAGCATCTTTTCTTCAGTGGATCCATTTTTCCTACACTTCCCTGAATTTCGCCGAAAGAACGGTAAAGCCGTTCACGGCAATTTCCGCTTTTATCAAAGAATGGTTTTCATCCGAAAACCATAGCGTACATATGGTTTTTTCGCTTTCTCCCGCTCCACTTATGTTCATTTCCGCCACGAGGCAGTCCACTCCGTCAAGAGCTTCGCCATACAGCTTCTCCGCATATCCCGTCCTGACCGCGCTTACGATGAGCGGCAGAGCCTCAAGCGGAGAATATCCCGCCGTGCATATCGCCCCCGTATCGATCAGCGTATCGCCGCAGCTCAGAACAAAGCTGCCGCTTTCCGATATTTTCGCCGATATATCGTCAATGATCTCCGGTTCAAGGACCTTCACGGTGCCCGTGCTTCCGTCGCCGGTGTAGGAAAGCGTATAGTCATAGCACCTGTCGCCATAATCAGCGCGGACATCCGCCGTAAGGCTCGCGTCCGCTTTCAGATATTCCGCGCGTATATCAACGAAGCTCTGCTCAGGTCCTCCGCCCGAGCATGCGGAAAGCAGAATGGTACAGCCTGCGGCAAACGCAAAAATGAAAAAACGTGCCTTCAAGAATTTTCAGCTCCCTGAAAACGCCTCCGGCAGCAGTGAGATAATATCTCCAGGCGTCATGGAATATTCGCCGTACCTTTCGGCGGCAAGGTCTCCGGCCCGGCTGTGCAGATATACGGCGAGCGGTACGGCCTCCTCCGGCTCAAGCTGAGCGCAAAGCGCCGCCGTTATGCCGGACAGTACATCTCCGCTCCCGCCCTTGGCCATACCAGAGTTTCCGCAGGTATTTACAAAACACCTGCCGTCGGTAAGCGCCGTTATGCTCCTGTGCCCCTTGAGCACAAGCGTACAGCCATACCGCCGCGCAAAATCGCGCGCCGCTTCGAGCCTGTTATCGCCGATATCACCGCCGAGACGTCTGAACTCCATTTCGTGCGGCGTAAGTACGACATGACATGCTGCCCTGTCCAGTATATCAATAGTCCCGGAAAGAGCATTTATTCCGTCCGCATCAAGTATGAGCGTACACGTATAATTTTCAAGGAGATATTTTATGAGCGTCGTGCTCTCCTCTCCGCGCCCCATCCCTGGCCCGGCAAGGCAGACATTGCAGCCTTCAAGCTTCTCAGATATTTTCCGGACCGTGCCACCGGCCAGTCCGTCTATCCTTCCGTCCTTCGTGGAGGGCAGCGGAAACGGCATGGCTTCCGTGCATTTAACGGCCTCTATTTCGTATATCGAATCCGGAACAGCGAGAAAAACAAGGCCTACGCCGCTGTGAACGGCCGCCTGCGATGCAAGATACGGCGCTCCAGTGTATCCGACGCAGCCGCCGATAACAAGGAGCTTCCCATAGCTGCCCTTATGGCTAAGCGGCGACCTTGGAGGAATCGCGGCCCGTGCTTCCCCGCCCGTGTATGCAAACGTTTTGCAGCCCGAAAATATCTCCCTGTCCGGCAGAATGCCGATATCGGCCACCGTAAGTTTGCCCGCGTAAACGCAGCCGGGCTCAACGAACAGACCGATTTTCGGAAAGCCGAACGTCACGGTAGCGTCAGCCCTTACGGCCGTACCCATAACGGTGCCGCTGTCGGCAGATACTCCGCTCGGGATATCGGCGGAAACTACGGGCGCTGTCAGCGAATTTATGAGCTCAATGGCGTCGGCATACGCTCCGCGCACGGCGCTGTTCAGTCCCGTCCCGAGCAGCGCGTCGATTATAACGCCGCAGCCGCGAAGAAATTCGTCCGCTTCCGCTCCGCTCCAGTCGGTTTCGGCGCAAACGCCGGCATTTTCCATTCTCCTGACCATCTCGCCACAATCAGGCGTAAGCTTTTCGCGCTTTCCGACGAAAAACGCTCTCACGCTCCAGCCCTTCCCGGCAAGTATCCGCGCGGCGGCAGCCCCGTCGCCGCCATTGTTCCCGCTGCCGAAAAATACCGCCGCAGAGCTGCCGCGAGCCTGCCTTTCCGCCTCGCCCGCCAGCGCCATGGCCGCGTTTTCCATAAGCTCGAGCGACGGCACACCGTGGCCCAGTATCGTTCCGCTGTCCAGCCTGCGCGACTGTTCTGCCGTAAAAAGCTCCATTATTCCCCCTGCGCTTTCTTTGTCCCGTCCTTCATTTTGGGTCCGAGGTACTGCCTGAAAGCGTCCCTCAGGCGCTCGGACGGATTGAAGTATACAAGGATCCTGCTGCCGTCCTCGCGTTCGCAGATAAAATACCAGCGATCGTCGCTTTTCGTGGAAATGGAAGCATCAAGAACCCTGGTAAACTCTCCCTCGATCCTTCTGCTGCCGCAGTATTCCATGATCTGTATCTCGCGGCAGGAGCAGCTGAGAACGTTTTTGCGCTTGCGCTTTCCGAGGATCATATCTATGTCCACATCTCCGCTGATAAAGGAATATTCAAACTCCTTGACCGTGTATTTGAACATGAAAAATATCAGAATGCAGATGAGCGCGAAGAAAAACGGAAAAATGCTCGTGAAATAGTGAAAAGCCAGCGCCACGAGAACAAGGCCGAGAATTACCGCCGCCAGCTTGAAGGCCCCTTCCTTCCCGGCGCGGCTTCTTCTGATAAGCTCCTCCACAAAAACGTCCTTATATGTCTGCATAATAAAATCAGCTCCGTTATTTTTTATTCTGCGAAGTATTTTTCTATATCGGCGCGCGAGGCCCTGACACTGCCCTGGATCATCTCCGGCTTTCCGCCGCCTCTTCCGTCCAGAGCTCCATTTATCTCCTTCGCTTTCGCCCGCAGGTCTACGGTCGAGCTGCCCATGACGTAATTATAGCCCTTTTCATCGTCCCCGGCAAAGGCCGCGGCTATTCCGCCGCAAAGCTCCACCGCGCCGTTTACAAGATATCTCAGGCTGTCGCCGTCAAAGGCGGCGGATTCAAAAAAGCAAAGGTTGCCGTCCACTCCTTCAAGTCCCGCAAGCTGTGCGCCGAGAACGCTGCGCTTAAGCTCCGCATTCTGGTATCTCGCGCTCATCAGCTCGTCGTTCACCCGCCTGACGGCTTCAAAAACGGCATCTCTCTTCGCCGAAAGAAGGGCGGAAATTCTGTCCGCGCTTTTCTGCTTTTCACGGTAATCCTCCAGCGCCCTGCTTCCGCAGAGCATGCTCACCCTTGTCCCGCCGCGATGCTTCATATGATCCGTAAGCTTTATCATGCCTATCTCGCCGCTGCGCGAAACATGCGGCGCGCAGCAGGCGCATTTATCGTAGCCCTCTATCGTTACAATGCGCACATTTTCAGTAAGGTCGAGCTTACTGCGGTAATCAAGTGCTTTCAGCTCCTCCGGCGACGGGAACTCCGCGCGAACGGCAACGTTTTTCCACACCGCCATATTGGCCTCAAGCTCCACCTGCTCAAGCTCCTCACCGCTGAGCTCACCGTTAAAGTCTATCGTAATGCAGTCGCTGCCCATATGGAAGCCAAAGTTATCAAAGCCATATTTTGCATGGACTATGCCGGATACAATATGCTCACCGGAGTGCCCCTGCATTCTTTCAAAGCGCTGCTCCCAATCCAGTCGGCAATCATACTCCGCGCCAGGCTCGAGCACCTGTTCCGTGTAGTGATAAATGACGCCGTTTTTCTCATAAACGTCAAGGACCCTTACGTTTCCGATAACGCCCGTATCGGCCGCCTGTCCTCCGCCCTCCGGGAAAAATGCCGTGCGGTCAAGCACCGTAAGATATCGCCCGCCGTCGCTCTCGCTGGAAAGCACCTTCGCTCTGAAAGCGCTCATATGGCTGTCCATATAATAAAGCTTTTCGGTATTCACCTCTGCCGCCTCCTGTTATCTGCCGTTTTGCCTATTTTAGCACCGAACGGCCATTTTTGCAATCCTCTGCTGTGACGTTATGGTGTATACAAAAAGCCGCAGGGTACGAAAATCTGCATTTTCGTATCCTGCGGCCGCGCTTATGAAAGCTTTTTACTTATCGAGCGCAATTCTGCTCTGCTTATATATCTCGCGCTTATAACGCTCGGAGCACTGGAAGTCAAAGACCATGATGGGCTTTTCGTTGAAGGTGGGCGCATAGGTGTCAACAAGAGACTTTGCGGCGGCTTCGATCTCGGCATCGCTCGCATCCTCCGCCACGGCGGGAGGCGTTACGCCGAAGGTTATCTTATCGCCGTATTTTTCGTTGAGCATTTTAACGTCGTTCATGATCTGCGGACACCACATATCGTTGCCCTGCGCGATCATCGCGGGAACGAGCATTTCATTCTTGCCGCAGGAGTGCTGCTGGAACCAGAGGCCCTTTGAATGGCAGAAGTCCACTATCTTCTTAATATGGGGGACCACCATCTCCATGCAGGTATCAAGGGAGAAGAAGGGCGCGCGCTGAGAGCCCCAGTCATCGTGGAAAAGAACGCCGTCAAGCTTGAAGCACTCGAGATATTTGCTGATCATGTGTATGTACATATCGGCCAGCTTATCGAAAAGCGCGTGGACGGCGTCCTGCTGGTCCTCGTCGATAAGAGCCATGATGGCGTTTTCAAAGTCCATGAAGGAGATAAGGCGCTCAAACATACCGTTCTGGAACGTTACGGAAAGAGAACGTCCGTCGCCGTTGAAGGCGGCGTTCACCTTTGCGCAGTTTTCCCAGTCCATTGCGTCGATATCGGGGAACTTTATGATCTCGGGCCAATCGTTTACGTCCTCCATGATCGGCTTGCCGGGCTGGACCATGGAGCCTCCTACGACAGGGACATAAACCCAGTTCACGCCGAAGAGGTCGGGTCCGCCCTTCTGATCGTCCGTATGAACGGGGCCAAGGTCGCGCACCTCGGCGCGGGCAACGTGGTCAATGTTGATTCTCGGCTCAAGAGACATGGTATCTCTTGCAACGCTCGGAAACCAGAGCGCACCCTCGTGCTTATACGCGGCGTAAAGATTCTCTCTCGGAGTTATCGGAAAATTATATATTTTTTCATTGACGGCCCAGACAGGCTCGTTGGCCTTGAGATATTCGCCTTTTATCTCAAGCTCCGCGTCGGAATACGGAATACGTTTCATATCATTACATCCTCCCTGTGATATTCGAGCCCTCGGGCTCATCCTGTTTAATATTTTATCATCAGGCGGCTTAATATACAATACTGTAAGGGCGATATCAGAAAATAATATGGCCAACCGCGCGCATCAGATTCTCAATATAATACGGGCGGTACAGCGTCAAACACTGCACCGCCCGCATATTAATTATCACTTTCGGCTATTGGATGGGAAATATGGGTTATGGGGAGGGAATAGAAATTGGAGAATAAATTGTTGGATGGGAACGCCGAAAATGATTAATTAATCGATATATTTGCCATTTATTCGCTTCTCAGGGCAATTACAGGATCCTTCTTTGCCGCAATTCGAGACGGAATAAGACCTGCAAACATGGTGAGAACTACACTTATTACTATCAGTATGACCGCGCCGGCCACCGGAAGCGATGCGTTGAGTATCATTATGCCGGTCAGGTGATGGATCACCGCGTTTATCGGTATGCAGAGCAGCAGAGTGATAACAATGCCTATAACGCCCGCGCACAGGCCCACTATAAGCGTTTCCGCGTTAAATACGCGCGAAACATCGTGCTTTGAAGCGCCTATCGAGCGCAGTATACCGATCTCTCTCGTCCTTTCAAGAACGCTTATATAGGTTATGATGCCTATCATTATGGAGGATACAACGAGCGAGATGGCCACAAAGGCGATCAGAACATAGGATATGGCATTGATTATCGTGGTTATGGACGACATCATAAGCGCCACATAATCCGTATAGCTTATTTTATCCGCCTCGGATACTTTGGCATTATAGTCGCTTATTATATCAGCTACGGCATCCTTGGCTTCAAAGGATGAGGCATAAATATTGATGGAGGATGGTTTTTCGATATCAACGTATCCGAGAAGCTTAAGGT
>CAKTED010000099.1 GCA_934546725.1 uncultured Oscillospiraceae bacterium
GAGCTAATCTGTTCTGCCGGACGATGTTCACAAAAAATTTTTACTTTTTTATGCAAATTGGACTTGCATAATTGATAAACATGGATTATTATAATAATCGTTAGCACTCAGATAGTTTGAGTGCTAAACGCCGGAAAACAGAGAATCAGGCCGCCGCATAAGCGGCGTGCTTCAAACATTATCAGGAGGTAATAAACATGAAGCTCATTCCTTTGGCTGACAGAGTTATTGTCAAGCAGGTAGAGGCCGAGGAGACCACAAAGGGCGGAATCATCCTCAGCAGCGCAGCTCAGGAGAAGCCCCAGATATTCGAGGTTATTGCGGTAGGCCCCGGCGGCTTCGTCGATGGCAACGAGGTAGAGATGACCGTTGAGCCTGGCGACAAGGTGATCACCGGCAAGTACAGCGGAACTCAGGTCAAGGTCGACGGTGAGGAGCTCACCATCGTCCGCCAGCAGGATATTCTCGCGATAGTCGAGTAATTTTTGCCGCTTTTCTATTTTTATAATATCAGGAGGATTTGATTATTATGGCCAAGATGCTTAAATATAGCGAAGATGCCCGCCGTGCTCTTGAGCGCGGTGTTGACCAGCTTGCAGATACCGTTAAGATCACGATGGGCCCCAAGGGCTGCAACGTGGTTCTTGACAAGAAGTACGGCTCCCCCCTCATTACCAACGATGGCGTTACCATCGCGAAGGAGATAGAGCTTGCCGATCCGTTTGAGAACATGGGTGCTCAGCTCGTTAAGGAGGCCGCAAGCAAGACCAACGATGTTGCCGGTGACGGTACCACCACCGCTACCGTGCTTGCTCAGGCCATCATCAAGGAAGGCCTGAAGAATATCGCCGCAGGCTCCAACCCCATGGTCATGAGACGCGGCATTCAGAAGGCCGTTGAGACCGCCGTCCAGGCCATTAAGGATACCGCTCAGCCCGTAAGCGGCACCGAGGATATCGCACGTGTAGGCACCGTTTCCTCCGGCGACGCCGTTATAGGCAAGCTGATCGCCGAGGCTATGGAGAAGGTTTCTCAGAACGGCGTTATCACCGTTGAGGAGTCCAAGACGGCTGAGACGTACAGCGAGGTAGTTGAAGGCATGCAGTTCGACCGCGGCTACATCACTCCATATATGGTCACCGATACCGACAAGATGGAGTCCGTGCTCGATAATCCCTATATCCTTATTACCGATAAGAAGATCAGCAACATTCAGGAGATCCTGCCCATCCTTGAGCAGGTCGTAAAGATGGGCAAGAGCCTGCTCATCATTGCCGAGGACGTTGAGGGCGAGGCTCTTGCCACCATTATCCTCAACAAGCTGCGCGGAACCTTCACCTGCGTTTGCGTTAAGGCTCCCGGCTTCGGCGACAGACGCAAGGAAATGCTCGTGGATATCGCTACCCTCACCGGCGGCACCGTTGTTTCCTCCGACCTTGGCATGGAGCTCAAGGAGGTCGGTCTTGACGTTCTTGGTACCGCGCGTCAGGTCAAGTGCTTCAAGGAAAGCACCATCATTGTTGACGGCGCAGGCAAGCAGGAGGACATTCAGGGCCGTATCCATCAGATCCAGGCTCAGATCGCCGTTACCACCTCTGATTATGATAAGGAAAAAATGCAGGAGCGCGTTGCAAAGCTGTCCGGCGGCGTAGCCGTCATCAAGGTCGGCGCCGCTACCGAGGCCGAGATGAAGGAGAAGAAGCTCCGCATCGAGGATGCTCTGAATGCTACCCGCGCTGCTGTTGAAGAGGGCATCGTACCCGGCGGCGGTTCCGTCTATGCAACGGCTTCCGCGGCTGTGGATAAGATCCTGCCCAAATTCACCGGAGATGAGAAGACCGGCGTGCAGATCATTGCCAAGGCTCTCCAGGCTCCCATTAAGCAGATCGCCGCGAACGCGGGTCTTGACGGAGCCGTTATCCTTGAGAAGCTCAAGACCAGCCGTCGCCCGAACTTTGGCTTTGACGCCGCCAAGGAGGTTTACTGCGACATGGTAGAGGCCGGCATCGTTGATCCTGCCAAGGTTTGCCGCTGCGCTCTTGAGAATGCCGCTTCCGTAGCTTCCATGGTTCTTACCACCGAGGCGCTCGTTGCCGACAAGCCCGAGCCTCCCGCTCCCGCTCCGGCAGCTCCCGATATGGGCGGCATGGGCGGAATGTATTGATAAAAAGCCGCAGAAACACTTGTAACAGCTGAATATTTGACAAAAAGCTCTCCCCTGTGAGCAAAAGTCACGGGGGAGAGCTTTTTATGCCGGAACGGATCCGCCCAAAGTATGGGCGGACTATGAATTATGCCTGCAAATACAGCGAAAAGCAGAGCGTGTTTGGGCAGATATTGCGGGTTGTAATACACGGCGCGCCAGGATATAATTTTGAAAAGAAATAAAATACGCAGAAGCCCGGTTCTTCAAAGGCTTCTGCGTATTTTGTAAATACTGTTATTAAAATAGCTGTCCCGCCGGAAAAAACAGCTTACTTATGCATATGAAACACATATTTTTCAGTATACAATATTCCGGAGCAGATTTGAAGAGGGAATATGACTGTAAAATAGCTAATTAAAAGGGCGGAAACATGAGCCGATTTTCCCATTATGCCGAAAAGCGAACCTGCTCAGTAATATTTGACAGGAAGGTGTTGACAAGGCGTGATATTGAAGTTACAATAGGGCCATGAGATATGAACACGTTCAAAATTCATTTCAGTTCATGGAAGGAGAAGGAGACACATGGAGTACAAAAGTGATATCGAGATCGCGCAGGCCGCTCATCCGAAGAATATAAAGGAGATCGCGGCGAAGCTCGGACTTACTGAGGAACAGTTCGATTACTACGGAAAATACAAGGCAAAGGTCGATTACAGAAGCATAAAGGCCCCTGAGGGACACAAGGCAAAGCTGGTGCTTGTTTCGGCCATAAACCCCACCCCGGCAGGCGAAGGAAAGACCACCACGACGGTCGGCGTTGGCGACGCTCTTGCAAGATTGGGAAAGAAAACCGTCATTGCGCTTCGTGAGCCCTCTCTCGGACCGGTGTTCGGCGTAAAAGGCGGAGCGGCCGGAGGCGGATACGCTCAGGTCATCCCCATGGAGGATATCAACCTGCATTTCACCGGCGACTTCCACGCCATCGGCGCGGCGAACAATCTTTTGGCTGCAATGATCGACAACCACATCTACCATGGCAATGAGCTCAACATCGATCCTCGCCGCGTAATCTGGAGACGCTGCGTTGACATGAACGATCGCCAGCTCAGAAACGTTGTTGACGGACTTGGCGGAAAGGCTCAGGGGTCTCCCCGCGAGGACGGCTTTGACATAACGGTTGCCAGCGAGGTAATGGCAGCGCTGTGTCTTGCAAGCGACCTGCAGGATCTCAAGGAGCGTTTTTCAAAAATTCTTGTGGCGTATACGAGAGACGGCAAGCCAGTTACGGCGGGACAGCTGAAGGCTCATGGAGCAATGGCGGTGCTGCTCAAGGACGCCATAAAGCCCAACCTGGTCCAGACGCTCGAGGGAACGCCCTGCTTCATTCACGGCGGCCCCTTCGCCAATATCGCGCATGGCTGCAACTCCGTTATCGCAACGCAGACGGCCATGAAGCTTGGCGACTACGTTGTTACCGAGGCAGGCTTCGGCGCCGATCTTGGCGCAGAGAAGTTTATAGATATCAAGTGCCGCCTTACGGGTCTTCGGCCTGATGCCGTTATCATTGTTGCAACCATCAAGGCTTTGAAGTATAATGGTGGCGTACCGAAGGCTGACGTGGGCAAGGAGAACCTCGAGGCTCTTGAAAAGGGTCTGCCGAACCTGCTCAAGCACGTTGAAAATATCACTCAGGTCTTCCATCTCCCGGCGGTCGTTGCGCTCAACCGTTTTGTGAACGATACCGACGCGGAAATCGAGCTTGTTACCCGCAAGTGCGCCGAGCTTGGCGTTAACGTCAAGCTTTCGGAGGTTTGGGGCAAGGGCGGAGAAGGCGGCGAGGAGCTGGCAAAGGAAGTTATAAAGCTCTGCGAGCAGCCGAATAACGACTTCAGCTTCAGCTATGACCTTGACCAGCCTCTTAAGGAAAAAATCAGGACGATCGCAAAGAAAATTTACGGCGCGGATGACGTCGACTTCCTCCAGACGGCCTCGAATGAACTGGATAACCTTGAAAAGCTCGGCTACGGCAAGTTGCCGATCTGCATGGCCAAAACGCAGTATTCACTTACGGATAACGAAAAGCTGCTCGGCAGACCGGTCGGCTTCAGGATCACCATCCGCCAGGTCACGCTCAGCGCGGCTGCGGGCTTCGTTGTGGCCATCACGGGCGCGATCATGAAAATGCCCGGCCTGCCAAAGGTGCCTTCGGCTGAAAAAATCGATATAGATGCGGACGGAAAGATCGTAGGCCTGTTCTGACAGGAAACAGGCAGGGTCTGACCGGTTAGGTACTCGAAATGCCGGCGGACGTAGCTTATGTTCGCCGGTATTTTGCTCTCGGTACGAAAAGGAGGGGCTTAAATGGCAATAGTACAGTGGTCGTGCGAAAGGTTCGTGGACGAGACCTTTTCCAAAGCACCGGCGCCGGGCGGCGGCGGTGTGGCGGCGATGGCGGGAGCGCTCGGAACGGCTCTTGCCGGAATGGTTTGCAATCTCACGAGCGGAAAGAAAAAATATGCGGCGTATGAGGCCGACATTCAGCGCATAATAGCCGAGGCCGAAAGCATGAAGAACGAGCTGATGGCGCTTATCGACAAGGATGCGGAAAACTTCATTCCGCTGTCCAGAGTGTATGGCATGCCGTCCTCAACGGATGAGGAAAAGAAGCTCAAACAGGAAAAAATGCAGGCGGCGCTGCTGGTTGCCATAGCTGCGCCGATAGAGATCATGAAAATAGCCGCAGGGGCCGTTTCGCTTCATGAGAAGCTGCTTGAAAAGGGCTCCACGCTCGCCGTTTCGGACGTGGGCTGCGGGGTGCTCTGCCTTAAGGCGGCAATACAGAGCGCATGGCTGAACGTATTGATAAACCTCAGGAGCATAACTGACGAGGCGTATGTAAAAAGTGTCAGGGACGAGCTTGTCCCCCTGATGGAGCAGAGTACAGGGCTTTGCGATGAAATTTATGAAAAGGTAACAGATAAGCTGAGCTGAGACCCGGCTGTATGATAACGAAAAGGAGACGATCTGATAATGAGCGCACAGGTATTGGACTGCAAGCTGGTTGCACAGGCAATAAAGGATGAATGCAAAAAGGAAGCGGATGCCCTCAGGGCCAGGGGAATCACCCCGAAGCTCGGCATATTCCGCGTAGGCGCGAAGGGTCCGGATCTTTCGTACGAAAAGGGCGCTACGGCCACGATGAACGAGTCCGGAATTGAGGTAGAGGTTTTTGCTCTGCCCGAGGACGTTACTCAGGATGAATACATCGAAAAATTCAGAGCCGTAAACGCCGATCCCGCGATCCATGGCATACTCGCCTTCAGACCGCTCGATAATATTGACGAAAACGTCGCTATCTCCGATAATCTTGATCCGCTCAAGGATGTGGATTCCTGCACCATCGCCAATATGGGCAAGGTCGTCATCGGCGACCCCACAGGTCTCTATCCCTGCACGGCCAGCGCTATCATGGAGATACTGGACTACTATAATATAGACGTAAAGGGCAAAAACGTGGCCGTCATAAATAACTCAAACGTTATCGGAAAGCCCGTTTCCATGATGCTTACCAATCGCTTTGCTACCGTTACCATCTGCCATGTGTTCACAAAGGACACGAAGGCCATCTGCCTTGACGCCGATATCGTCATCTGCGCCGTACCGGTGGAGAACGTGGTGAAGGCGGAGCAGATAAAGCCCGGCGCCATCGTTATTGACGCAACGGTCATCAGAAAGAAGGCCGTGGATGCGGAGGGCAACCCGATCATGAACGAGAAGACCGGCAAGCAGAAAGTGGTCACGGTCGGCTGCTGCGAGGACGCGGTAAACGAGGTCGCCGGTATGAAGACCCCGGTACCCGGCGTCGGCTCCATAACGTCCGCTCTTCTTGCAAAGAACCTTATAAAGGCCTGCAAGCTGCAGAACAATATTCAGTAACGGCCTGGACGCTTTTCCCGTGAAGGAGGATATGAGTAATGA
>CAKTED010000100.1 GCA_934546725.1 uncultured Oscillospiraceae bacterium
GCGGGCAGCGTTTTGCTCTTATAGGGTCTGTTGCGGCGAACGGGCCACTTCTGCATGAGCGTGAGCTCTTTTATCTCGCCGGAAGCGGTCTTTACCTTCGCCACGGTCTGAGTAACGGTATAGTTGCCGCTGTGTATCTCGACGAGCTCGCCCGCGATGCCGTGCGGCACCATGATGCGGTGCAGCAGAGCGGACGTCTCCTGCACGGTGCCGATAACGTCGCCGCCCGTTACGCTGCTTCCGACCACGGCCGTGGCCTTGAACTCCCACAGCTTCTTTCTGTCAAGCGCGGGAACGTCTATACCTCGCGCGATCGTCTCTCCGGCTATCGCGCGGATCTCGGTCAGCGGGCGCTGTATTCCGTCGTATATATTCTCAAGGAGGCCGGGGCCAAGCTCAACGGACAGCGGCGAGCCGGTGGTCGTGACCTCCGCGCCCGGTCCAAGTCCGGCCGTCTCCTCATAAACCTGTATGGAAGCGCTGTCTCCGGTCATGTTGAGTATTTCGCCCCTGAGCCTGTTTTCACCGACGAGCACAACGTCCGCCATATTGGCGTCCGCCATTCCCTCAGCAACAACAAGCGGACCGGAAACCTTGACTATTCTGCCGCTCATATAATATGACCATTCCTTTCAAGTGGTGTAATGCCGTTAGATAATGCCGGAGCCTACCGCCCGCTCAACGGCGGACGTAAGCGCGGACATGCCAAGGCCGAGCGTCCCGTTTTTCGACGGTATGAGTATCACGGCGGGCGTCACCTCGTCCTTATGCCGCTCTATCTCGTCCATCATTCCGCCGGCAAGGTCCTCGCTTACATATATAATTGCGTAAGCGTCCTTCTCCTTCGTAAGGCGGCGCAGCACGGGTCTTGCCTCCTCGCTGCTCCGCGCGGAAAAAACGTCCAGCCCGAGGGCTTTAAATCCAACTATGCTGTCCTTATCGCCGATCACCGCGATCTTAAAGCCGTCCATTTAAACACCCTCTCACAAGCGCCGGCGGGTAACCTCTGCCGGAATATGCGCAAACTGCCCCGTCATTACCATGCGCACGGCGTTTATCTCCGCCTCGATGGCGCTCAGGTAGCCGAGGAGCGGCTTTTCGCCAAAGGGCGAAAGCTTTGCACCGGACATGTAGGCATTGAGCGTATCGTCGCATATTTTTTCAAAATCGGTGAGACTCTTTCCGGCAAGCGCGGCCTTCGCAGGCTCAACGGCCCCGGCAAGCGCCGTATTTCCGTAAAGCTCCAGCGCAGTCTCCGGCGCGCCGAGCGCCGCGATAACGTATATCGCCTTAACGCTGCCGCCGTCCATGATAACGCGCTTTATGAAGCTCTCGTCCTTATCCATTCTGAAGGCGCGGACCAGGCTTTTGAGGTTCGCCGCGTCTATGGAAAGCTCCGCGTAGCCCTGAAGGAACGCGCTGTTCGAGCGCTCCGCCTCCACGGCAAACTCCGCGTAGTACGCTTCGTCAAGAACAAAGTCCGCCAGCTGCGGGTCGCCCGTTCTTGAAAGCGTATCGGAAGCCTTTGCCATGGCGTCGCCAAGCGCCTTCGGCAGCGCTGAAAGCTTATCCTCAAGGAAGCACTCTGATATCTTATCCGCCGGGACGCGTCCCGCTCCGGAAAGTATCGTCGAAGCGTCCGCCCCGACCGCTGCGGCCTTTATGAGGCATTTGGCGTTATGATAATCGTATCTGATCCTGAAAATATCAACCAGAGCCGGGTTCGGCGCAAGCGAGCCCATATCGGTAAAGGCCTCGTCCCTTCTCTTTGAGAGAAGCTTCTCGAGCATGGCCGCGTCGCAGCCGTCCGGCACGCGCCAGCCGGCATCCTCAAGTATCTTCAGCGCCTCCTCGGGAGAACGGGCCTCAAGCATGCGTTCAAGCCGCCCGGCGCCGATAATATTGTTCTCTTTGGCGTGTATATAAGCGGAGAGATAAAGATACTCGGTATCCTTCATTTTCCCTTTCGCCATGATACATACCCCCTTTTCCGAAAAAGTGAGCCTCAGTCAAAAAGCAGCCTTGCCACCTCAGGAGCAAGCTCGCTTCTGCGGATCTCCATGAGGGTCTTTATGCTGCAGTTCGTTTCGATCTTTCCGTCGGAAAGTATAAGTCCGCCCTCAATATCGGCCGTTTTGCCGGAAAGCTTCAGGCCGCCCTTTTTCTCGGCGGCGGCAAGCCTTTCGTTGGCCTCCGCGGTAACGGCCTCGCCGTACTTTGCCCTGTCGGCCGCAGAAAGGACGATGCTCTCCTCTCCGCTTTCCGCCGCCTGAACGGCAAGCGACACGAGGAAGTCCGCATACTGCCTGTCATCGAGCGCAAGAAGCTTCTTTTCCGCGCCGTCAAACGCCTTTGCGACCATTTCCTGCCTGAGCTGGAGCATGCGCTTTTTCGACTCCGTCTGCGCCGCGCTTTTTCTGAGCTCGACAACGCGTTCAGCGTCCTTTTTTCCCTCGGAAACGATCTTCCAGTAGCGGCTCTGCGCCTGTTCCTTATATGCGGCCGTTATCTCCTCGCATTTTGCACGGCTCTCGTCCGCAATGGTCTGAATCTCGCGCTGAGCGTCGCTTCTTATGCGTTCCGTAATTTTTTCAATTCCGTTCATAAAATCATTCCTAACTTAATATGTGAGGGATGGCTCAGGCAATGACGATTCCGTTTATCATCAGGAAGGAAACGAGCAGAGAAAGAATGGCATAGAACTCGACCATGACGCAGAAGAGGATGCCCTTGGACCAGTCGTCCGGCTTCTTGGCCAGGATGCCTATGCCGGCTGCCGCAACGCGGCCCTGCGCGATAGCGGAGAGCAGTCCGCCGAGAGCTGCGGGGAGGCAGGCAAAGAATATCTGCCAGCCGTTCGCCATGCTCATGCCGGTGGCGAGGTCACCGCCGAGGATGCCGATCTTGGAAGCAACGAGGAACCATACGACCAGGCCGTAAAGACCCTGCGTACCAGGGAGCACCTGAAGGATCATCGCCTTACCGAACTTGGAGGGATCCTCGGAAACAACGCCGCTTGCCGCCTCACCGGCTATGCCGGTACCCTTTGCAGAACCAACGCAGGAAAGGCCCACCGCCATGCTGGCACCGAAGAGCGCGATAGCAAGGCCGCCAAAAGATTCAAAGAAACCCATTTTAATTTTCCTCCTTAACAATTTCAGTATACTTTGTTTTGAATTTAAAGGGTCTGAACGGCTTTCCGCCGTCCTCATAGAATTTTCCGAAAAACTCGAGGTATTGCAGACGCGCAGCATGCACGAACGTTCCGATGATGTTTATCGCCATATTGAAAAGCTGCGTTACGAAGAATATGATCAGGAAAACGATGAAGCCGAGCAGTCTTGACGGCACGGCGCTTCCGGCCATATTTCCGAGCATGTTGAAAACCTGCGCTATAACGCTGCCTGCCAGCATCAGCGCCATCAGTCGAGTATAGGACAGAAGGTCGCCCAGCCAGCTTGTGATATCATAAAGGCTCTTGAAGCCGCCCACTGCCTTTCCCACGATCGTCGGGCTGCTTCTGCCCTGCGTGAGCACGAGCGCAAGCGCGCCTGCCAGCGCCACCCACCAGTTTCCCTTCAGCGCGCCGACGGCGATGCCCGCAAAGAGCAGCCACCATGAACCGACATCAAAGAGCGCGTCAAGCGGATGTCCGTCGCGGATGAGGATATACGCCTTTATGACCATACCCGTCAGCAGATGCAGCGCACCCGCGACGAGCGAGGCGTACATGAACCACATCGGGTCCGTATTCGGGTCCTTCATGCCCCAGAGCGGCACTCTCGACATATCTATCGTGTGGCCGAAGAAGGAGCCGAAATACGTCAGCGAATCTCCGAAGAAAGAGCCGAACAGCCAGCCGAACACGAACGTTGTTATTCCGCACTCAACGAGCAGTCCCGTCATATACTTGAGCGTTCCGGGCCGCTTTATCCTCGGGCCGACGATAAGGCCGAGTATCAGAAGGACAAGTCCGTACCCCGCGTCGGCATACATGATGCCGAAGAAAACGCAGAACCAGAAAGCTATGAGCGGGTTCGGGTCAACGTTTGTGTATTTTGGAAGGGAGTACATCTCCGTTACCATGTTCAGCGGCTTTGTTATCTTATTGTTTTTCAGCTGCACGGGAACATCGTCCTCCGCAGCCGGATCGGTCGCCTCCCAGGCGCAGCAGAAGCCGCCAAGCAGCTTTTCAAGCGCCGCGAGCCTTTCTGCCGGTACCCAGCCCTCAAGGAGGAAAACACTTTCGCTTTCGAGGAGCTTTCCGCCCGCCTCGGCGGCCTCCGTCTCCTGGCAGAGCCTGTCGTAATAAAGCTTCAGCTCATCGCGGCTCGCTCCGAAGCTCTTAAGGAGCTCCTTAGTCTGCTCCTTCTCCTGCCTGACCTCGGCAAGGCGCTTTTCGATGCGCCGGATATTCTCCTCCGCGCTGCCGCTTCGTCCGGCAAAATCCGTCCGGCTGAAGCCATAAGCTCTGAGCGCCGCGGTCACGGGCTCGGCCCACGCCTTATGGAAGGCCGCCGCAACACCCTGCTGCTCATCGTCGCTTCCGACCCTTATGAGCTGCGCCTCATCCGTTATTGCGCGAACGGCACTCTCCAGCTCCTCAAACGAACGCGCCGCGGGCATCGTGCCAAGCTCGACGGTAACGTTTTCCGTGCTTCCTGTCTCGAGCGGTATCCCGCTGCCGCGCCAAAGCTCAAGTGAGGCCCTTTCGGCCTTCAGCCTGCCCTCCTCGGCATAAAGCGCCGAGAGCCTTGCGTCGTTTTTCTCGATCCCGTTCAGCGCAAGCCCGGCCCTTGCCGGAAGCTCGGGATCAAACAGCTGCGAAAGCTTCACCTCGGGATAGGTCGGGAACAGTCCCGTTTTTACATATGCGTACTTATCCAGCAGCTTCAAAGCCGCCGTTACCCTTGAGGTCTCGCTTTTAAGGTCGAGGAGGCCCGAGGCGTCGCCATGGCTCAGCCCCATGCGGCCGATATCCTCGTCTCCCGCCTCGTGCTCCGTTATCTGGAGACATCCGAGCTTCTGGAGCTCCTTTATCAGCCGTTTTCCGTCGTCCCGCATGGCAAGCATACGGAACCTTTTCATTTTTACTATTGACATCAGCCGTTCACTATCCTCCCGACAATGTAATCAACAGCCTTATCCAGGCGCTTTTCCACGCCCGTCCTTGTTACGGCTCTCCTGTTCTCCGTAGAGCTTGCCGTATCGGACGCCACTCTTTCGCCTTCGCGTTCAGCCTCGGCAAGCATTTTTTCCACCTCGGCCTCAGCGTCCTTCTCGGCCTTTTCGATCATTCCCTTTCCGTCGGCCTCGGCCTGAGCCTCAGCCCTTCTGGCAAGAGCCGCCGCCTCGGTCTTTGCTTTTCTCATTTCCTCCTCGGTTTGATTGATATCGCTGAAAACATCAAGAGACATATAATCCCTCCTCTCAAACAGGAATTTTTGAGTCTGCTTCTGGACCCTGTACGCCGCGCATTAAAACCGAGCGTGTTCAAAAATGAAAGCTGCCCGTCGTTTTTTTGCATTTTATATAGCTCACGGCATACTTCGCACTGTGATTATGAAAGAAATATATCGTAAAATCGCAAAAAAATCAAGCGATTCACCGTCACTCTTTTCATTTTCGTGATTTCACATATATTTTCGGGTATCAGAATTAATTTCTTGATTATTATTCAATAAAGCATTATACTGGTTTTTGGGGAATAGAAAAAACTAAATCCGTTCAGTCTCAGGAGGATAATATGGATACTTCCACGCCGCAGCGCAAGCGCAGACACGGCGACCGCAAGGACGGCCGTCTCATACGCTCTCTCGCACCTTTTTACACCTTTATACCCTTCATCATGAAGGATCGAAACGACGCCTCGAATTTTTTCTCAGACAGTATAGACATATCTGCCGCCGATGCATATCTTCGCAAAAAGCGCGAGGAGGGCTTAAAGGGCGTTGGTATCCTGCACCTTTTCATAGCGGCCTACGTTCGCACGGCAGCGCAGTATCCTGGCATAAACCGTTTTGTATCCGGCCAGCGCATATATGCGCGAAATAACATTGAAATAGTAATGACCGTAAAACGCCGCCTTGCGATCAACTCCGACGAA
>CAKTED010000101.1 GCA_934546725.1 uncultured Oscillospiraceae bacterium
TGAATGGGCGCGCATCCCGCATTTTTATAACGCGTTCTATGTTTACCAGTACGCAACGGGCTTTTCCAGCGCCGTCGCCATCGCGGGGGACATTGCCGCAGGCGGCAGTCCGGAAAGCTACCTGCGCTTTCTCACGACAGGCGGCAGCGATTACCCCCTCGAGGAGCTGAAGATCGCGGGCGTTGACCTCACGAAGCCCGATACCGTGGAGCGCGCCATGAAGGTGTTCTCCGAAACTTTGGACGAAATGGAAAAGGCTCTCGACTGAGCCTGGCCAGCTGCAAATTACGGCAAAGCTGCCCGAATGAAGCTTCATTCGGGCAGCTTTTTTCAACCATTTTTCTTCATATCCCGCAAAAGGAAGTCCGCCAGTCCCGCCGCGTCGCCAAGTGAAAATACCGGCGCGCGGCAGCTCATGGCGCTGTCGGTCACAACGGCTGCGCAGGCATCAGGCCCGGCAGCGGGCGGCTTTCCCGCTCCCTCGCGGTAAAACAGTATTTTTCGCCAACCTGCGCTCTTTCCGCCCTCGGTGATTATGATGTCCACATCCCTTATGCGCTCCACCGTCTCCTCGAGCGATACCGGGCGGTTTTCCATTATCGCGGCTCCGTGCGGTGAAACGAGAGCCGTAACGTCAGCGCCCGCGCGGGTAATGCGCCAGCTGTCCTTCCCTTCTCTGTCAAGCTCGAAGCCGTGTCCATCGTGCTTCACAACGGCCACGCGCAGGCCGCGCCGCTTAAGCTCCGGTATAAGCTTTTCGAGAAACGTGGTTTTTCCGGAGCCGGACCAGGCCACCAGCGAATAGACAGGTATGCTCATCCGCATCTCTCCCCTTTAATACGTTCTTTCTATCATCTCGGCAAACTCCTTCACAGCCGGGTTCTCCTGATCCTCATGCCAGAAGCATTGCAGCTCCTCCGTCTTTCCGACGGGGTAGGCAATGAGCTCGCTGTGCAGGCTCATGCGGCTGAGCATGGTGGAAACCAGAACGCCCTGCCCCAGCTCCGTCGCCATATATGCCGATTCAAGATTCGGCGAAATGATTATTTCCGACGGCGTAAATCCAAGCTCCGTACACTGGCGCTTCGCCCTGTTCCGGCTTTCGGAAAGCGTCTCCCTGCTGGCCGCGGCCTTTATGAAGGGTTCGCTGTGAAAATCCGCCGCCACTGCACCCGGCACGGCTTTGGGATTATCCGGTGCAACAAGCAGCACGAGCGGCGTTTCAAACGCCATGAGCTTTTTTATCCCCACGCCCTTCGGCGCAAATTCCGCATATGTTATGATAAGATCCAGCTTCCGCTGAAAAAACAGCTCGTTGAGCTCCTGCTGCGGATATTTTTCCACCGTTATCTTCATGGCGGAATTTTTTGCGCGCACGGCTCTGAGCGCTCCCGTTACGCCCGAGGATATCTCAAGCCACTCAAGATATCCCACTCTGAGGGAATTGAACTGCTCATTATAATATCTGCGGGTATTCTCCGCCGTATTGAGAAATTCTTCATGAAAGCGCCGGAAAAGCTCAAAATAACTTTCCCCGGCCTTTGTCATCATGACATAGTGGTGCGTTCGTATGAAAAGCCTGAAGCCCAGATCCTCCTCAAGCTTCGCTATATATTTGCTCACGGCCTGCTGCGTCATGAAAAGACGCTTTGCCGTCTCCGTAAAGCTCAGCGTCTCACAGAGGGTGAGAAAGCACCTCACCGACGCCTCGTTTATCATTTCTCCGCCTCCTGTCCGCGACTTTCATCAGCATATAGTATACATCTTTTTCGCGCCGCGTCAACATTGCGGAAATGCATTATTTTCAGTCAAGAATAACGCATCTTCACATGCAAAAAAAGCTTGTTTTGGAAACAAAAAAGCCTCACATCATGTTGACATCGCCCGGCATTTGGGATATTATATGTTGAGTGTGTTCAGCTTTTTTTCAATATATGTGGCATCTTTCCGAAGCTGAACACGATTCGGCAATACAGTCCGTTTTTTCTGATGGAAGGAGGTTCACTTCTATGAGCGGCAAAAAACCGCAGCGGCGCCGCAACCGTCCGGCCGGGGGCAAACAAAGGCCCGAAGCGGGACACGAAAACGATGTTCGCCTCAGTCCCATGGCAAAAGACGGCGACAGGCTTCTCAAAGCCGTAAATTCAGGGAATATGGTCGGCATATTATCAAAAAACGAGATAATGTACCTCTTCATATACCATGACCAGTACCAGTGCTTTATTCATCCGCTCGATGCCGAGGAGGGTCGGCGCAAGTCTTTCCCCATGGACGAGCGCAATACGGCCATGATGAAAAACCTTGCCTCCGTGGCAGACCAGGTTTTCGAGATAGTCCCTCAGGAGGACATGAATCCCGTGGGCGTCATGGTCGCGGCGGAGCGCGGTATCATTGCGTACCTGGATATGACCGGTCAGCTTCCGGTCGATGACGTTGATTTCATGCAATGGCAGCAAAAATCCGAAGATGACGAGAAAAAGGGAGGATAGAACGTGAAGACCTATAAGTTTGTGTGCAGAAGCACAAGGGGCGGCTTTACCGAATGGGCCAGCGTCTGCGAGGACGGCGTCGAGGTCAGAAGAATAGACCGGGACGTATGGCAGGAGACCGTCCGCCAGTTCCGCGAGCGTGTCGGCGCTCTTCTTGAGGCCGAGGGCTATCAGCCGGAAGAACATCAGTATACTCTGTAAGAAAGGAAGAGGGTGTCTTTTAAATGACAGAAGTTTCCGTACTCATTCAGCATCACGCCGGCCCCACCGGCAACGTGCTGGTATGTAAAAATCAGAACGGCGTCTGGGAGTTCCCCAAGACCCGCGTTCGCACCAACGAGACCGAACCCGAAGCCGCAGAGCGTGCTGCCTGGGAGCTTTTCGGCATGAAGGTCGTTGCCGGCAAGATGATCCTTCAGGGTCACAAATACATTCAGGACGGTGCCGTTGAGCACATCGTCTGCGGCAACATCACTCACAACACTCATACAAAGTGCAACTTCCACTGCTACTACGAGGCGGTAAACAAATGGCAGGTCGAGCCCAAAGCCGGTACATACACCGAGTTCAGATGGGTTCATCCCTCCGAGCTGGGCACGCTTGACTTTGAGGGAGACGACGTAAAGTTCATGGCAAAATATGATCCCTATGTCAACCCTGCCTTCATTCCCGACGTGCGGATGTTTTAAGGAGGGTCACAGGATGAAAAAGTATTATTTTAATGCTCAGAAGAAGCAGCTTGAAAAGCCCACCGAGCCGCTTTATGTAAACTGCGCCCCTGCTACCTGCTGGGTAATTGCAGAAAACGAGGCCGAGGCTCTTGAGCTGGCCGAAAAGAAGTTCCGTGCAAAGTATCACGGTTCCGGCACCGTTCTCGGCAAGCCCGTCATGACGAAATGCGTCGAGCTTCCCGTCGACTGGAGCTATGGCTACGGTGATGAGCGCAGATCCGGCAGCACCGGCGAGATCGGCGATCTTGTCGGCAACAACGTTATCCGCTGAGAAGGAGGAAAGTACTGTGGAATTGGTAAAAAAATATCTCCTCCATCTTCCGGAGGGCAATGTTACCATGGAGAAGGAAGCGCTCGTAGCCCGCGTTAAGGCCGCTCTGAAGGATCATCCCAGCGAGCACATGAACGCCTACCGCGTCTGGTACGAGAACTTTGAAGGCTGCGGCATGCCCGGCACTGACGTTTACGATGTCATTGTTGAAACCATGCGCTCCATGACCGACGACTGGAAGGACATCGGCCCCATGCGCTGGGAGCGCTACGGCGTTGTTAACCCCAGCTTTCTGAACCTGCATTACGCAGAGGCTCAGAAGGTCTGGCACGGTGACGGACCGGACATTGAGATGCTGCTGCATCAGTTCCATGCCGGCAGGCATTATCAGGGTCCCGACGGCCGTGTTTTCTGGGTTCCCGTTATTGAGGATTTTGATATGCGCTGCTTTGAGCGCAAGGACGGCAAATATATCGGCAACATGGTCGAGATCGACCCCCGCTCCGACTACGCCCGTCAGATGATTGAAGTAAAGTAAGGAGGATAACGCAACATGGAAAAAATACCTATGCGTTCCGACAGTAAAAAAGAGCGCATTACGCACAGCGTATGTGTTGGCGGTCCCATGACCCTGCATACCATCGACGGCGTCATTCGCCGCGTTCGCCCCATCGTTCTGACGGACGACGATCCGGCAGGCTGGGTCATCAAGGCTCGCGGCAAGGAGTATACTCCCCAGCGCAAGCTCACCATGTCTCTGCTGGGCTACTGCGAGCGTGATAAGACCTATTCCTACGACCGTCTGAAATACCCCCTCATTCGTGAGGACTTCGTAGAAACTCCCGACGGCAAAAACCGCAACACCGAAAACCGCGGCAAGTCCGGCTACCGCAGAGCCTCCTGGGATGAGGCGCTCAGCCTTGTTGCCCGCGAGATAAAGCGACTGCAGAAGACCTACGGCAAGGAGACCATCACCGCCTGCACCTCCTCCCATCACTCCTGGGGTCTCGTTGGCTACAAGATCTCCCTCTTCAACCGCTTCTTCTCCATGATGGGCTATACCCGTATTGCAGATAACCCTGACTCCTGGGAAGGCTTCCACTGGGGTACGCCTCACTCCTACGGCTACTACTGGCGTCTCGGCGGTCCCGAGCCCTATGATATGCTCGAGATGGCCATGCAGAACACCGAGACCATCATCTGCTGGTCCACTGACCCCGATACCAGCCGCGGCGGCTACTCCGCTCAGGAATCCGCTCTCTGGCGCTGGTGGATGAAGGAGATGGGCATCCAGTTCATCTACATCGATCCTTTCAACAACTACACCTCCGTAAAGCACGCCGACAAGTGGATCGGCCCCCGCATGGGTACCGACTCCGCCATCCTCGAGGCTATTGCCTACGTTTGGATCACCGAGGGTCTTTACGACAAGGAATACATCGCTCAGCACGGCCACCGCTTTGAGGAGTTCAAGAACCACATCCTCGGCCTTGGCCCCGACGGCACTGCCAAGACTCCCAAGTGGGCAGAGGAGCTTTCTCTCGTTCCCGCCATGGATATCAAGGCTATCGCACGCCGCTGGGCAAACTCCGTCACCACCGGCGGCTCCGGCATGCGCGGCGGCTTCGGCGGCGCCTGCCGTCACTCCAACGGCACCGAGTACGCCCGCCTGATGACTCTGCTCTTCGCGATGCAGGGCATGGGCAAGCCCGGCCGTGCCTTCTGGTCTCCCGCCTGCGGCGCTCCCATGAACTACAACTTCTGGTTCGGCGGATATTCCGATCCCCTTTCCTCCATCGCGAAGTACCCCATCTGCGACGATGCTCCCGTAAACTCCGTCGAGCAGGTCCTGTACCGTCCCAATCTGCCTGACGCCATTCTTGACGGTCACTATGAGTGGCTCGGCGAGGGCTTCTGCGGCGGCGGCGTCGACCTTGAGTTCACCCGCCATGTATACCCCGCTCCCGGCTACAATAAGGTCCACTGCTTCTGGCGCTACGGCGGCTCCTTCATGGGCACCATGCTCGATACCAACAAGTGGGTCAAGATGTACAAGAGCCCCGAGCTGGAGTTCGTCATCAACCAGGATATCTACATGACTCCCGAGACCCGTCATGCCGACGTTATCCTCCCCGCCTGCTCCAACCTTGAGCGTATCGATATCGGCGAGGTCGGCAACTCCGGTAACGGCGGCTACTGCTCTCACTCTCAGACCGGTAACTCCTGGCAGGTCATCGTATATCAGGATAAGGCCATCGAGCCCATGTGGGATTCCCGCTCCGACTTTTGGATATTCTCTCAGGTCGCGGCGCGTCTCGGCTGGGGCGAGCGCTTCACCGAGGGCCGCAATGAGGAGCAGTGGGCAAAGCGCTTCTGGCAGTTCTCCGATCTTCCCAAGCACATCTCCTGGGAGGACTTCAAGAAGAAGGGCTACTATATCCCGCCCGTCTCCTACAAGGAGGAGAACAGGGATCCCAAAACCGGTCTTTACGAGAACTGGGATCGTTATCCCGGCTTCCAGTGGTTCGCGGAGAACCGTCCCTGCGATACCATGAACCACAAGGTATTCCAGGAAGAGGGCAAGCTCGGCACCTTCTCCGGTAAGTTCGA
>CAKTED010000102.1 GCA_934546725.1 uncultured Oscillospiraceae bacterium
TATTTTCCACATATCCAGGTGAGCCTTACAATACCCGGCGAGCGTATGAACGCCGAGGAAAAGGCCGAGTTTGAAAAGAATCAGTCCGAGGAGGCGGCAAAGCTGGCCACCGCGCGGCGCGCCACGGCGGAGCCGTATACTCAGGCGGAGGCCGACGCGCTCGAGCATTTTTCAAAGGCCACGAACATTGTTGTAATGAACGGCTCTGACCTCGGCAGGGGTCTTGAGCTTGGTTACAGCGAAAATTACGAGGATGGCTATGATTTAACATATCTCAGCAACTTTGACGATATCGGAACGCTTATCCTTGACGCGGGAGAGGACGCGTTTGCGAACAGAAGCGTAGCGCAGGATCTCACAACTCAGATAAAGAACAGCCCGTATCTGAAGGAGGTCTGGCTGAGCGACAAGGTCGACGCATACGAATTTGTCAAAAATATGTACCACTCGCTTATGCGTCCGCTCGGCAACGGTCCGTGGTACTGGATTCAGAGCCATAATGCCTTCTATACCGCGAATGCCACGGTTTTTGTCTCCGAGTCCGCCATGGCATCGCTTAAGGAGAAGCTTATGGACTGTCCCTACACGCCGACTGTGTATACGATAAAGACCTATTCGGGCAATGATGTTTATGCCGCTCAGAAGAGGGGAGCGGCCGCCGCGAAGGACTGGTGTCCGGGTCACAAGTATACGATGGAGCTGAGGTCTGCGGACAGAATATATAAATACGAGACCTGCTCGCAGATGCGCCTGTGGTACTATTCCTGCATATACTGCGGAAAATGCGAGTATAACCCTAAGCATACGTTCAGTCAGGAATATGACCTTGCTAAAAAGGTGCTCGAGTCGAACGGACACAGCGAGATTTATGACCGGCTGGCCACGGACGACGCATATGTTGGAGTGAACGCCGCGGGCGAATATGTCTACTGGCTCAGCTGCGAAAACTGCGGTAAATCCTACCGCAATTTTCAGAGCCGCCTGAATGCGGCGGATCTGGAGCTTTCCGGCTCCGAAGCCTCGCTGGAGCAGTTCCGGCAGGCGGCGCTGGACGCTCTCAAAATGCAGGAAACAATGGCTCTGAGCAGCACAGAATGCGGTGCGGGCATGTTCACCCTGCTTAAGAGAAACACCGCTAAGGTCAGCACATGGGCGCAGAGCGACGTGAATTTTGCGCTGAATGATGATCTGCTGGATACCTCGCTCCTCGGAAATGATTATACCAGGCCGATAAGCCGCCTTCAGTTCTGCTCCGTGGCCGTGCGTTTGGCTGAGGAGATGACGGGAAAGACCATAACTCCCGCGTCCTCGGGAACGTTTAAGGATACGAGCAATACATATGTGCTCAAGGCCTACGCGGCGGGCATTACCAGCGGTACCTCGGATACGACGTTCTCTCCGAGCGGTACGCTTACCCGCCAGCAGATGGCGACGTTCCTTTACCGTACGCTCATGTACATTGAGAAAAACTCCGACTACGCCTATACGAGCTATACCTCAAGGCTTGCAAATTATAAGGACAGCTCGCAGATACAGAGCTGGGCGAGGGAAGCCATGGCGTTCATGAACGCGCTTGACATCATTAACGGTACGACGGATACCACGCTCAGTCCCAACGGCACCTGCACCATCGAGCAGGCCGTGGCCGTGGCGGAGCGCAGCGTTTACGCCCACCAGATCGGCTGGTACCAGGTTGCGGATGACGCCGAAGACATCAACTACGCTACGGCGCCGGCGGCGGGAACCACCGTCAATACCTCTCTCAACCCCGGCGACCGCGTCTGGGTCACGGGAAAGCGCATGGGTACCTATCTGGATGTTGACAGCGTCTCGGGCAACGTCGACTCCACATGGCTCCCGGCGATAAACCCCTATTCCGGTCAGCTGGAGTACCTGAGCGCGAGAAAGCTCAGACCCATTCGAGGCTGAAAAAGAGAATAAAAGAAAAAGCGAGACCCGTACCTTATCGGTGCGGGTCTCGAGCTTTTTTATCCGGAGCATTTCCAATGATGAATAAAGGCGGCGCGCCCACGGTCACAAATCCATGGGCGCGCCTGTGAAGAAAACTGGCAGCAATTTGCCGGGGACTATTTATTTTGCGCCTGCGTCTGCTTGCGCCTGCGTGTGCGGGGGGCGATGAGGCCTGCTGCCTTGCGGTTATTATACACGTTGAAGGCAACGGCGAGGACGATTATAACGCCCTGAACAGCCTGAGAATAGTTTGTGTCGATATTGAGCATGACGATCATGTTGCTTACAAGACCGGCAAGCAGCGCGCCGAAAACGGCGCCGCCAATATCGCCGTAGCCGCCCATGATGTCCGCGCCGCCGACGACGAGCGCCAGCATGACCATGCTTTCGTAGCCCTGCGCGGTGGTCGCGGAGGTGACATAGTTCATGGAGGTGAGGACGATGCCGCCGATGCAGGCTGTGAGCGAGCAGATAATGTAGCAGCCAACGCGGAACATTTTGGAGTTGATGCCTACTACCTCAGCCGCCGCGCGGTTTGCGCCGACGGCGTATACCCTGCGGCCAAATACCGTGAAGGCAAGTATCAGCCCCGTGATTATCGCCACAACGATGAAGATTATGATCGGCATGGGGATGCTGAAGAGCTTTGTGTTAGATATTTTGTAGAAGATGCCTTCGGTATTCGTCAGATGAATAAAGGAACCCTTGAGTATTGCGGAGGCGAGACCATAGAGCAGGTTACTCGTCGCAAGCGTTACAACGAAGGAGGGGAGGGAGAAATAGGCGTCGCATATTCCGTGAAGAATGCCGACGCATACTGCTGTGAGAATGGCAAGCAGCAGACCGATGAAGAATGCGCCGTTCGTCATTCCATGGCCGTTATACCACCAGAGACAGACAACGCTTGTAAGCGCCGCCGTGGAGCCCATGGCGAGGTCTATGCCGCCGGTGAGCATGGCAAGCAGCATGCCGCAGGACATGATGCCATAGATGGCGATGGACATGAGGATCGTGCGCAGGTTTGCAAGAGAGAAAAAGCTGCGGTTGCCGACGAGCATTATGAGCAGCAGCACGGCAAGGATGATGGCGCGCTGCCCCCAGGCGTTTGAAAGAAAGCTTTTCTTTTTCACAGTACATTGCCCTCCTTTGCGGCCACACCGGAGGAGGCGAGAAGAACGGCCTGCTGCGTTGCGCTGTGGTCGCGGAACTCCTGAAATACGGTTCCGTTATGAAGAACGAGAACGCGGTCTGAAACCTCCGTAAGCTCTGCAAGATCGGAGGAGACCATGATGATTATTGCACCGCGGTCGGCCAGCTTGCGCATATAGCCGTAAAGCTCGGCCTTGACGCCGACGTCTACGCCGACGGTGGGCTCGTCAAGTATGAGCACGTCAACGTCTCGGCTGAGCCAGCGGCCAAGAACGACCTTCTGCTGGTTTCCGCCGGAGAGATTCTGCACAGGAAGCCTCTTCATGGCGGGACGGACGTCATAATCCGCAATGGCTCTTTCGGCGTGAGCATTTTCGGCCTTGCCGTTCACAATGCCAAATTTGGCGAGGCGGTCATAGCTGGAGATGGCGATGTTCCTGAGAATGGAAAGCTGCGGGAAATAGCCCTGCGTTCTGCGATCCTCCGGAACCATACCAAAGCCGTTTTTAATGTTTACGGCCACCTTTTTGCTGACGGGCTTGCCGTCAAGAGTGATCGTGCCGGTATATTTTTTGATGGAGCCGTAAATGCAGCTGACAAGCTCGGTTCTGCCGGAGCCGACGAGACCTCCGATGCCGAGAATTTCTCCGCCATAGGCTTTGAGGTTTATGTTGTGCAGCTTGTTGCCGAGAGTGAGGTTTTTTACCTCAAGACAGTGCTCCGGATTGATTTTGGGAATGCGTACACCGGTCTTTTCCAGCTCGTGGCCGATCATGAGCGTGGTAACGGTGTCCGGCTCAACGGTTTTGGAGTCCACCACGCCGACGACCTCGCCGTTGCGCATGATGGTGAGGCGGTCCGTTATGCGGTATATCTCCTCAAGACGGTGGGAAATGTAGAGAATGCTTGTTCCACGCTCGCGCAGACCCTCCATGGTGACGAAAAGCTGCTCCGTCTCACTCGCGGAAAGGGAGGTGGTCGGCTCGTCCATGATGAGAAGCTTTGCCTCGGTGGAAAGAGCCTTCAAAATCTCGGTCATCTGCCGCTGAGCCATGCCCATGGAGGCGACGACGGCGTCCGGCTGGATGATAAAGCCATATTTGTCTATGAGAGCCTGGACCTGACGGCGCATTTCCTTCCTGTCCGGCAGACCCTTCTTCATGATCTCATGGCCGAGAAAGATGTTTTCGGTAACGGTGAGGTCGGGAACGAGAGAGAGCTCCTGGTAGATAACGGAGATACCGGCGTTCGATGCATCCTGGCGCGAGTTTATCTCAACATGCTGTCCGTCAACGTAAATGTCGCCGTCGTCCTTTGTGTAAACGCCGGTGATGATCTTGATTATCGTGGACTTACCTGCGCCGTTTTCGCCCATGAGAGCGTGTATCTCGCCCTTCCTGATCTCGAGGTTTACGTTTTTGAGAACCTGAATTCCGTTAAAGGATTTGCAGACGTTTTCTGTTCGGAGAATAAGATCTTCACTCATTTTACTGTCTTTCCTCCTTCGATAGCGGCCTGAGCTTCCGCTGCGGCGTTTGCCTGACTGCGGAATTTCCGTGCCGTGAGAACCGCAAAGGCCGCATCGGCCATGATCGCGATAAGAATGACCGCACCCTGGAATATATACTGCCAGGAGGTATCGAGGCCATACTTGTACATGCCGTTATTCACGAGCGTCATGAAAACGGCGCCAAAAAAAGCACCGACAGTGTCGCCGCGGCCGCCGCCGAGCATAACGCCGCCTACAACGCAGGCCGCAACGGCGTTAAAGCCCATCGCAGAGCCGAGACTCAGATAAGCCGTCTGCTGGTAGGCGACGGTGAACACTGCGCCAATGGCGCAGCATGCGCCGCAGATTGTGAAGGTGGAAATCTTCATGCGCTTTACGTTTATACCGCTCATTTCAGAGCTCCTGTCGTTGGAGCCCATGGCGTAAACGTGCAGCCCGTAGCGTGTACGGGTGAGGACGAACCATGCGATTATGGTGAGAATTATCCATGCGATGGAGATGTAGTAAAAGCCGTTTATGTGGCGGCCAAGCTCAATGAAGCCCCTGTTCTTTATGGACTGGGAAACGATAGCTCCCTTATCGTCCTTAAGCAGGGCAAAGAGGCCAAAGCCGGAGAATACGAAGCCTGTCGCAAGAGTGGTGATAAAGTCGTTGAGATGAAAGCGGGTTATTACCCAGCCGTTAAGGAAGCCGCAGCCTGCGCCGAGAACAAGCGCCGCGAGGACTACGACGGGCATGGGAACTCCCATGCAGGCCAGCCGGCAGGAGACTATACCGGTGAAGCAGATGATGCCGCCGGAGGAAAGGTCGATGCCGCCGCCGATGAGAACAAAGGATACGCCCACGCAAATGATGCCGGTATACGCGGCAACGCGGAGGATCTCCTGAATATTTCTGAGCTTCAGAAATCCCGGCGCCGTTGCTGTGAAAATTGCGGACAGAACCAGTATAAGTCCGAGAGTGATAAGCTTACGGACGACCTTCTGATTTACTTTCAAGGTTTTCACTCCAATGATGTTCAAATTGAAAATGCGGAAAAAGCCTTTGCTGTGCTGCCGTTGACAAAGCTCAAATGCGGAGACCCTCTGGGCCTCCGCATTGAATTATTGCCCGACGTGGATATCAGCGGCTGAGATCAGTAGTTGTAAGCACTCATGTCGAAGTGAGTGGTTGCAATGACGTTCTTAACGTTGTCGGCGGTGACGTTGAAGGTGGGCAGGAGAACGGTGGAGGTGTACTCGTTGCCGAGCTTATTGCCGTTTACGCCGAGCTGTACAAAGTTCAGAGCGGATACCATTGCGGCATAGCCCTCGTAGAAGGGGTCTGCGCCGCTGGTGCCGGTGATCTGTCCCTTTGCGATGGCGTCAAGAGCGCCGGGGGTTCCGGAATAGCCCCAGACGATGATGCCCTTGTCCTCGAG
>CAKTED010000103.1 GCA_934546725.1 uncultured Oscillospiraceae bacterium
GGCGCTCATCCATGCTCCGCCTCTTCAAAAAACGGCGAAATGCAAACCCGAGCGCTCCGGCAGCCGCACCGCAAACCGCAAGCACAGCCGCAAGCGGCGGCCGCAGAAACACAAGCGCCGCAAAAGCGGCCAGAAGCTGCGTCGCCTGTCCGGCCATGCTCGGCAGCAGCCCCGTATATTGCTGGCAGACAGCCCTGCAATCGACCGTAAGGCGACTGTAAAGGTGTCCGCTGTGGTATCCGTTCACGCTCTCGCAGTCCTTGCTTTTGAGCAGCTGCAAAAGCCCCGTTCTCAAATCGGCCGAGCGTTTATCCGTCACGCGCCCGGACCAGGCGTTCATAAATCCGCCGAGAAGAGGAGCCGCAATGCTCAGCATTATAAGTGCAATACACCAAAATGGGAATTTCCCATCCCCAAGTCTGCTGTTGAGCACGCCGCGCGATGAAAACGCCAGCGCCACGAAAAGCAGAGAGCGCAGCCCCGTCATGACCGCCAGCAGCAGCCCGGCCCTGCGGCACGGTCTGAGCGCGCCGTCAAGCTCTGTTTTCGCCACTCCGCCTCCCATTTGTTCCTCTCAGCAGCCTGATACAAAAGGCCTTCATCCTTCTGACGGGCCGCGACGCAAGCCGCAGCCGCCAGTATAACCCATACCCTGCGGAGCTCACGCTCCTCCAGCGGTCACTTCTCATAAATGCCTCCGTGACGGCAACTATGCTGCCGCGTGGAACATTTTTTTCGCATATGTACTGCGCGTCGCCGCAGCAGGTATACCCGCCGCAGCTCACCGCCGTAACGCGATGAAGCACAAAGCTTCCATTTTCCCTGCGATACAGCGGCAGATCGCCCCGCCGCAGCTCACGCGGCGGCGCCAGCCTCACGCGGCTCACTCCGCCATGAAGCATTGGCTCCATGCTGCCGCCCGTAACGGTCATCTCAACGCTTCCGCCGCGCGAAAGGATCTCCTCCATAAGCGGCGAAAGCTCCGCCATCGGTACGCTTCTTGTTTCCAAATCAGTTCTTTTTCCCGATCAGGTCGCCGATATCAACGCTTCCGTCCGCCCCGGGTTTTACAACGTTCTGCTTCGAGTCATACTCGGCCTTTGCCTTTTTCTGCCACTGCATGAACGCCTCGGGACTCTCAAAGCTGTCGATAAAAGCGTCCTTATCCTCCAGCGCCTCGTATTCCTCCCAGGTATAGTCCTGCGGCTTCTTCGTCTCTGACGTACCTCCGCCTGACGTATTGCCCGGCGTTCCACCACCGGCAGAACCGCCGCCCGACGTACCGCCCGAAGAGCCGCCATCGGATTTGCCATTTTTCGCGATCTCCGCAGCCGCGTCGAGCTGCGCGCGGGTAAATATCTTCTGCTCGATAAGGCGCTCTCCAAGCGTCACGCTCCCGCCCTTAAGAGGAGTATTCAGCGCGTTCCAGAGGATCTCGACCGCGTTTCCGCGAACAAAATCCGTATCGTCCGCGTCGCTCGCCACAAGCCCGAGCTTCTTCGCAAGCTTTGTACTGCTCCGGTAATCAAAATCCGGCTTCTCGCCGCTGTCCGCATAGCCCAGCGCGCGCAGAACGATGGTCAGGTACTGGTAATCCGTCACCCTGTCCGTTCCGCCGAACCTCGTATCGCTGTAGCCCTCAACGTAGCCGTTTTCGTAGGCGTATGCAATGTATTTATCGGCCCATTTCGGCACGTCGGTAAACGGATGCGAATATTCGCTCTTCTCCGCAGCGGCTTCCACGCCAAGCATTCTCAGCAGCAGCGCCACGCTCTGGCTGCGGTCAAGTCCGGCCTCCAGCTCATATCCCTTGTCGCTGCCCTGAAAGAGGCCGAGCGAATAAAGCGCGTCGGCTTTCTTCACCTGGCTCACATTGTAAACTCCCGCCGCGCTGCCAAGGAGCATGGCTGACGCCATCGTCAATGACAGCAGCGTTGCAACCGTCTTTTTCATATGCCTCACCTCTGTTTTAAGGATGAATCTTTGCGTTTCGGGCCATTTCGGAAGGATCAGCTCTTTCCGCTCCAGCCCGCAGCGCAAAAACGCTGCGCTCAGTCCGCAAGACAGCCCGCCTCGCGCAGAGTTTTCAGAAACTCCGCGATATCGCGCCCGGCCTGCTCATCGCTCACCTCATACTCCGAGGTAAGAGCGGATATAAGCCCTGCCTCATCGGCGCCGTGCTCCAGCGTTCGCCACAGCAGCGCACCGCTGTCGTTAAGCGTAAGCATACCGTTAAAATTCACGCTTGCCTCGCCGACAGCGACAACAACTTGGCTTCCGGCCACCTGCCGAAGGACATAATTTTCCCTGATCGTCATAATCCCGCCCCCTTCGCGGCGCTGCTCATGGTCTCAAAGCTCATTCTCGCCGCCGCCTCATCCGGCCTGTTCTCAAAAAGAAACACCGGAATGTCTCTCAGCAGCGAATCCAGCGACGCAAGCAGCCGCTCCATATCATCCGGCATGAGCCTGTTAAGCGTCTGCTCGAGCACAAGCGGAATGCTTTCCGCCGGTCCGAGCCGCCTTATGCGGTTTTCCGCCGCCTGCTCAAGAAAGCATATACCGCCCAGCGGCCAGCTCTCATTGATATTTATGCCATCCTTGCCGCACCACGGAGTGCCATACGCAAGCCAGCGACCGTTCGTGCGCCTCAGCGCGGGCTTATCATCGTTAAATACCCGCACCTCGTTCCCAAACGTGCTCTGCCATAATCTGGTGTGCGTGCTTTTCCCCCGTCCGCACGGGCCGGAAAAAAGGTACGCCCTTCCTTCGTATGCCGCGGCGGAGGCGTGAAGCATCATTCCGTCAAAAGCAAGCAGCCGCCGGTAAAACTGGAATCCAGATTCCATGTACTCCACATCGTACCCGTCCTCGCACGGTGTGTCCTCAGCCGGATATCGGTAGAGGCACGGATCGATAATAATGTCCGCCGCGCCGCTTTTCTTCGTCCGGTACTCCCGGCACCGGAGGGTCATCCCCTCCGATGCCGGAAGCTCAACCGCCAGCCCGGCTATCTCAAGCCGCAGCTGTGTCTCTGGCTTAGTCTCCAAATTTGAGATCAAGCGTTCCGTTGGTCGCACTCTGAGGATCATCTATTTCCCATCCAGAGCCACCGCTGATCATCAGCATCTCCTCCGCCTGAAACTGAATAAACTTTGCTTCAGGCGCCTCATACTGCTTTTTCATGTGAATCTTTCCTTTCCGAGTTACGACTGTTCTCAGCTGATGGTCTGCACATAGCTGAGCTCTGTGCCAACACTCTCAAATCCGGCATCCGTCTTGAGTACAGGCATACCATAAATAGTCGTGTTGCCCAAAACCTCAATACCGCTGAGATATGCAAACATGGTTATCTTACCATTTTCCTTAGCAAGTGCATCCAGCACATTGCCATCCATGGGTATGTACCAGTACTGATTTTCAGGCAGCCCAGTCCAGCGCAGGCGTACATACATCTCTACGCCATTTGTCTTATCGCTTCCAAAATAACTGTATGCACTATCTTCATCAATAAGGAGTTTGAATTTGAATTTGACCTTATTGTTAGAGGCTGCATCTGCAACTGCTTCTGTGGATTTAACCGTTGCTGCGTAGAAGTGATATGCAGTTCCATCATAAATCGGCAGATATCCGCCATTATCCTTATCAGTAGTCAGTGAGCCGAGGCTTATGACCAGCGTACCTTTTCCGTTTCCGCTGTCGATGATCGTACCCGTGGATATCGCCATATCAGCTCCATCAGTTTTTGCATCTACCTTATGGCCGTTCAGATCAAGCGTTATGCCAGCCTTTACGCGGATATAATCGGCCTCGGTGTCCTTCATGACAACTACCGTCTGACCAGCCGTCGCCGCCTTGAGCGCCGCAGCAAGAGTCTCGTAGAACGTCTTGCCGCCCTCGCCTTCGACAGCAGCCTCAACCGTTCCCTCCTTGACGCCGTAAGTTCCGTCACTGTTATTGGCCGGAACATAGCCGGGCGCGCAGAGGTCGAGCATGTTCTTCGGAATGTCAGAGAACGTACCGCCGGAAACGGCGACATTGTCGCTGAGAGTGAAGTCGCTCTCTGTCTTGTCGGTATTGTTCCAGCCGTAAGCCTTAATGGCGGCGTTGCCGGTTTTTGAGGTAAAGGTGCCGCCGGTGACAGTGATCGTGTCGAAATCCTTGTAGCCGCGGTTGACTATGGAGATCGCCGCGCCGTCCTGGATAGCGCCGTCGTTCTCGGTTTTTTCGACGCCATCGCCGTCAACGGTAATGGCCGTCTTATCGCCACTGATATTCAGGCTGCCTGCGCAAACCTGAACGCCCATGGTCTTTGCGTTTATGGTGGAATTGTCGATGGTCAGCGTACCGCTGCTCGGGAAGTAGATGCCGAAGCCGTTGGGAACATTCAGCGTGCTGTTTTTGAGCGTCACGGAGTCGTTCGTATTGTTGCCGTTGGTCTCGATGCCGCTCGTGGCGGTCGTGCTCATTTCAACACCATCGAACGTGAGGCTCGAGTTGTCATACTTAATCGTGCCGCCCATCGCGGACGGAATCAGACCCACGAGCTGCGAGCTGACGATCTTGCCGTTCTTCACCGTCAGGGACGCATTGGCGTTATTGATCTCAAACGCCGCGCTGTTCGCATCCTTGCCGGTGCAGGTCCAAGTGTGACCATTCAGATCGACCGTGCGGGCGACGGTGCCGGAGTTAAAGGGCGAGCCGGTGGTATAGTCGCGCAGCAGGACAATATCTTTGCCGCTTGCTGTCTGCGCCTTGAATGCCTCTTCCATGGTGTAGTACTTAGTCTCGCCAACCTGTACAAGGTATGCCTTCGCTACACCGAAAGTGCCATCGTCGTTCTTCGTAACTGACGAGTTCTCAACCACATACTTACTCGGGTCATTCTTAAACGTACCGCTCGTAACCTCGATAGTCGCCATTTCCTTACTGGGCTCGGTCGCACTACCATAGATACCCGTCATGAGCGTGCCGTTGACCGTGCCGCCGGTAATGGACACGCTTGCCTTCTTGCCAGCACTGCCGTCATAGCTGACGGCTTCAACGTCACCGTTGACCGTGCCGCCGCTGATCGTGAGCGTGGAGTTTGAACCGTCGCTGTATGTCCTGGAAGAAACTGCGCCGTTGACTGTGCCGCCCTTGATCGTCGCTCTATGCCAGTTTTCAACTGCGTAGCTGTTCGCAGAGCTCAGCTCGCCGCCGTTGAGGAACAGGTCGCCGCGGTCGACCTTGATAACAATAAAGTTATCCTGCGTAAACTTGCCGCCCTTGATAGTCAGACCGGGGTACTTGGCAACGCTGTCATCGCCAACGCGGACAAGGAACGCGCCCTTACCGTTATCGTTGCCGCTGTTGTTCTTGACATTGCCGCTCTCAAAGGTTAGCCAGCCGCCCTGAACGTCGATGACATAGTGGGAGGAAACGCCGGAGTTCGCAGCAGTGTCCTCACGCATGATCGTGCCGGTCTGCGTCTCGCTGGAGTCCTTGACCGTCACGCGTGCGGTGATCGTCAGTGCGGGCTTGCGTTCGCCGGTGCTGCCGTTGAGGGTATGACCGTTCAGGTCAAGCGTCACGTAGGGCGTGCTGATGGTGACATTTTCCTTCGTGTCGGTCAGCAGCTTGACCGTCTCGTTTCTGGTCGCCACGTCAACCGCCGCCTGAAGCGTTTCATACTTTACGCCTTTTACCTCGGCAACATATGTGCCTTCCTTGACGCCGTAAGTACCATTCTCATTCAGCGTCGGGATAAAGCCGTTAGCGCAATATGCTTCCTGAACAGCGTGCTTGAACGTACCGCCGGAGACGGAGACGTTGCTCGAGGAGATGTCGCGGACGAGCATATCATTCGTGACATTGCCAAGCTCCTGGCTTGCGCCGAGCACACTGCCTCCGGTGACATTCAGTTTAGTCAGCTGGGTCATGTTGGGTTTATCCTGCTCACCAATCTCACGGATTGCCGTGGAGTAGCGGCTTTCGACCGTACCGCCGGTGACGTTGATCTTCACACTGCCGGCATAGCCAGCCGCACGGGAGTCAAC
>CAKTED010000104.1 GCA_934546725.1 uncultured Oscillospiraceae bacterium
ATCATACGGATTTTCACGCGGAAAGCCCTCTCGAGCCATTATGCAATACCATGCGCCGTCAAGATATACCAGCAGCTGCGCCTGTGAGAATGCCCGCACCCGCTGTTTGCCGCTTGCTCCAATGCGATAAACGAGGTTCAGTCCGTCTGTTTCAACGATTTCCATAGAAAGCCGCTGCTTCTCGTCAAATTCCAGCTGATCCGCGTACTTTAATGCGTATACGGTTCCGTTATCACAGCTGTCAAGCCAGCACAGCACTCCCGAGTCATCGTAAAACAGCTCGCTGCCCGGTATGAAGCCACTGTAACAGCGGTACGCTTCCGTCTGGCATAGTATTTTCAGGCTTATTACGGCAAGCAGGCACGCGGTGCAGAGGAAAATAATTCTGAACGCAGTTTTTGATTTTTTCACTCTCCGCTCCTCCTGCTGTCTGCGTGTGGCAGTACGTTGTCGTTCCCACGGAAAAACATACTTTACTCATACGGGTCGGCATAGAGCGGCGCGCTTACATTTTCGACGCGATAATCAAAGTTCCGCACGGCGTCATACACAGGGCCGCGAAACTCATAGCGCCTCGGCGGTCTTTCATTCACAAGCTCAAAGGTCAGCATTACCTGCCCCACCGCAACCGTTTCGCCGTCCTGCTCACGCACGGAGCGCAGGGGATAGAACAGCGCGTAGCTGCCGGACGGGAGCGTATATGCAATGCTGTCCGATTCGCCGTTTGCCGTACTCTGATAAAAACACAGCTCACGGAAATCCGTAAACCCTTCGCCGGGGGCAAGCCGAAAATTCGGCACGGATACGTCAAGCTCAGTGTATGGATTTTCGATCGGCCATCCGCGAAAGCCCGGCATATGATACCACGCGCCGTCCAGATATCTGAGCAGTAACGCCGTGCTGTCGACCCGGACATAATGCTCCGTCGGGTTGCTGAGATGAAGCAGCAAATTCATACCGTCCACGCGCTCAAATTTGGCCGACAGACTGTAACGCTTATCAAATTCCAGCCTGTCGGCGTATTTGAGCCTGACGTTATGCATACCGTCCGGAGTATATTCCGCAAAGCACAGCGCTCCCGTGTCGTCGTAAAACAGCTCGCTGCCCGGTATGAAGCCACTGTAACAGCGGTACGCTTCCGTCTGGCATATGACTCCTGGCGCTGCCGCCGCAAGCAGGCACGCGGCGCAGAGAAAAATAATGCTGAACGCGGTTTTTGCTTTTTTCACTCTCCGCTCCTCCTGCTGCTTGCGTGCGGCAGTACGTTGTCGTTCCCCGTCTGCACCATTTGTGGGATTCTTCGGTCGCACTGTTCCCTTTAAATGATGAATTTTAATACACTTTGTTATGACGTATTAATTTGCATATTCAGCAGTGCATCACATCATATCCGCAAAGCGAATCTGGAATTCGTCATAGGCCTCCTGATAAATTTCGAGGCAGCGGCTGATATTGAGCGCATCAAGACCGGAAACGTATTTGTCCCAATCGCTCATGGGCTTTGAGCCGTCTACAAATGCGAGGTAATTCTCGTTTATATATGTTGTGATATCGTTCTTATAAAGGTTCAGCTCCTCGGACTGTTCATCAGAAAAGCTGATGGAGGAAGGAAAGTCGTATTCGCCCTTATAGCCGTCAACTACCCAGGTGAGATGCATCTGCTGCAAGCGCTCGCCGCCGTCAAAGGCATATTTGCGCGCGATGATCTCCATGCCGGCGTCCGCCAGCGAGTTGAGCGCATACATGCCCTGCAGGCACCACGCCGAGCCTATGCCCTGCGGGTTATTCATGATAACGTCTGTAAGCCTTATCTCGCCGTCCTCGTTATACTCCCAGCTCAGACCCTCAACGCCGTAGCTGCCGGTGATGGTGCCCTCGGGGCTGTAGAACCAGTCGGTATAGGTAACTGCCAGCGGGATATTGCTGCACTTGGCGCTGAAGCACCAGCTTCCATAGCAGAACTCCGTGACCTGCTGACCGTACTTGAGAACCTGATCCTCGGTCAGCTTCGTCTTGGGGAGCGCTATCCACTCGGCGTTGGGATCGTTCGTCTGTATCTCAATATCGCGGATCTCGCCGGGGTTGAAGTTGCAGTAGCCGGTCTTGCCGGTGGTGAAAACGTCGCCCATTTCGGTATTGTTGCCGTAAGACGCCCAGTTCTTATCGATAAGACCCTCGTTATACCAGTTGTTTATAAGCTGCATGCAGTCGCGGTCGTCATCGGTGGTGGTCGTGAACTCGACCTTGCCGTCTATGGCTCTTGCGTAGGGCAGGCCGTAGGGGTTGGCATAAGCGGTGGTGTTAAAGCCCGGGAAGGCTGTTCCGATGGTGAGCTCGATGGTCTTGTATATCTCCATCGGGGATTCCGCGCCAAGGCTCTTGAAGCCCACGAGCATGTCATGCACCTCGTCGAAGGTGTCTATCTGCATGGGATCCATGCCAAGCTTGTCGCACCAGTCCTTGCGGCAGAGATAGCCGTTTGCCGGAACGGGATCGGGATACATCGTATAGAAGCAGGGGATAATATCGTCGGCATAGAAAACGCGGGAATAAACGTCCACGTTGTCGCGGCTCGTTGCCTGATAGACGTAGTTCGGCATATATTCCATATAATCATAAAGATTTGCGAACCAGCCGTCGTCAATGGCGTTGCGGATGGTGCCGCTGTAATAGGCGTAGCCGCCCGCCATGATGTCGCAGAGGCTGTCCGAGGCGATGAGAACGGCAAAGTTCTCCTGCCGGGTCTGCGCGCTGGTCAGGACGTACTCGATGTTTACACCGGTATGCTCTGCGAGATAGGTTGGATATTCCATTGAGCCGAAGCCCTTTTCGGGAATATACTGAGGCATCCAGCAGACCGTCCAGAGGGAGAAGGTCTCGCCGTGCTCCGTAAGCGGCAGCGTATACTCATACGGCGCCGTGGGGAAGCCCTTTTCGTTTACCTCATAGTTGCCCTTTGCGTAATTGTAGCCTTCCTCTCCGCCGGGTTCAGGGGTGCTGCTTTCGGTGGGCTGCGCACTTTGAGTCTGCTGCGGGGTCGCGCTGTCTTTTGGAGGATCCTCATTTTTCGGTCCGCAGCCTGCGAAAAGCGCGGTGAGCATGGAAACTGCCAAAAGTAAGCATAGTCTTCGTTTGATATTCACGCCGTTTGTCTCCCTTCATTTAATATTTCCCGCTCTCATATGAAAGACAGGTTCCTTGAAGTAAATTTAACATATTTTCAATATTATTGCAAGCATTTTTTTAATTAAGAAGCAAAATAATTCGAATTTTACACAAAGATTTCGTATATGTACATTCAACGTATGTTCAATATGATATAAATGTATTTGGCTTGACAGGACTGCGCATTCGGTATAAAATATGGTGTACTGTCAAAATAGACTAATTGTGCCCACAATTAACACAATTAATATAAACCGCGCCGGGGCCACCCGGCCGCACATCGAAAGGAAGAACGCTCAAATGCTTACTGCCATTGCCGGAACCAACTGGGGCGACGAGGGAAAGGGACGCATGGTCGACCTCCTCAGCGCCGATTATGATATCGTCTGCCGCTACCAGGGCGGCAACAACGCCGGTCACACCGTTATCAACGACTCGGGCAAATTCATTCTCAACCTCCTGCCCTCCGGCATTCTGCGCCAGACCACGGTCAACGTCATGGGCAACGGCATGGTCATCGATATCGAGCACCTCTGCGGCGAGATCCAGCGCCTTACCGACGCCGGTATAAAGATCACGCCCGATAACCTCAAGATCAGCGACCGCGCCATCATCTGCATGCCCTACCACAAGCTGCTCGACGGCCTTGAGGAAGACAGGCTTGGCGACGCGAAGTTCGGCTCCACCCGCCGCGGCATCGCCCCGGTCTATTCCGACAAATACATGAAAAAAGGCCTGCGCATGGGCGACCTGCTCGATGAGGCCGACCTCATGAAGCGCCTGCCCGGCATAATCGAGTGGAAGAACCTCACCGTTGAAAAGGGCTACGGCAGGGACCCCGTCCAGCTCGATGAAATGCTTGCCTGGCTCAGAAAATACGGCGACCCCATAAAGCAGTATATCTGCGACGTTACCGTTTATCTCAACAATGCCGTGAAGGAAGGCAAACGCATCATGTTCGAGGCTCAGCTCGGCGCCCTGCGCGATATTGACTTCGGCATTTACCCCTATACATCCTCGTCCACCACGCTGGCGGCATACGCGCCCATTGGCGCGGGCGTACCCGGCGCGAAGCTTGACAGCGTTATTGGCATCATGAAGGCATACTCCAGCTGTGTCGGCGAGGGTCCGTTCACCTGCGAGCTCTTTGGAAAAGAGGGCGATGAGCTGCGCGAGGCCGGCGGAGAGTACGGCGCGGCAACGGGTCGCCCCCGCAGAGTTGGCGGCTTCGACGTCGTTGCCTCCCGCTATGGCGCAATGGTTCAGGGCTGCACGGAGATAGCGCTTACGAAGCTCGATGTTCTTTCCTATCTCGATAAGATCCCTGTCTGCGTTGCCTACGAGGTGGACGGAAAGCTCATTCACGATTTCCCGACAGGCTCTGCCCTTGAGCGCGCGAAGCCCGTTTATGAATATTTCGACGGCTTCCACGCGGATATCTCCAAATGCCGCAGCATGGCCGAGCTGCCCGAAAGCGCGGTAAAATACATCCGCTACATTGAAAAAGAGGTCGGCGTACCGGTAAAATACGTTTCCGTCGGCGCAAACAGAGAGGATTACTTCATCGCAGAATGACCGCGCGGCGGAATTTTTGGGGATACAGGTGAGAATGATGGATAAAAAGAACCAGACTGTCGTCGTGCTCGATTTCGGCGGACAGTATAATCAGCTTATAGCGCGCCGCGTGCGCGAATGCAGCGTATACTGCGAGGTGAAGCCGTATACCACCCCGCTGGCCGAGATAAAGGCCATGGCTCCCATCGGTATAATCTTCACAGGCGGGCCGAACAGCGTCTATGATCCCGCCGCGCCGCACGTTGACCCTGAGATATTCACGTGGGGCGTGCCGATCCTCGGCATATGCTACGGCTGCCAGCTCATAGCGTATACGCTTGGGGGCAGGGTCACGGCGGCTTCTGATGCTTCTGCCCGCGAATATGGCAAAACGCAGACGTTTTTTGATACGAACTGCCGCCTGTTCAGGGGTCTGCCCGAAACGGGCATAACCTGGATGAGCCACGGCGATTATCTTGAAAGAGTCCCGGAGGGCTTCCGCCTCATGGCGCATACGGATGCCTGCCCCACCGCCGCCATAGCGGATGAAATGCGCGGCTTTTACGGCGTTCAGTACCACCCCGAGGTGAACCACACCGAGTACGGCCAGCAGATGCTGCGCAACTTTCTCTATGAGGTCTGCGGCGCAAAGGGAGACTGGACGATGGGCGACTATTGCCGCACCGCCATTGCCTCCGTCCGCGAAAAGGTCGGCGACGGAAAGGTGCTCCTTGCACTCTCCGGCGGCGTAGATTCCTCCGTTGCCGCGGCGCTGTTCGCCGAGGCCGTGGGCAATCAGCTCACCTGCGTTTTCGTCGATCACGGCCTGATGAGGAAGAATGAGGGCGACGAGGTCGAGGCCGCGTTCGCAAAGTGGGATATAAACTTTGTGCGCGTGGACGCCGAAAAGCGCTTTCTCGATAAGCTCGCCGGGGTAACCGAGCCGGAGCGCAAGAGAAAGATCATCGGTGAGGAATTCATCCGCGTCTTTGAGGAAGAGGGCCGGAAAATCGGCAAGGTCGATTACCTTGCCCAGGGCACCATATATCCGGACGTTATCGAGTCCGGCGCGGGTGATGCCGCCGTGATCAAGAGCCACCACAATGTCGGCGGTCTGCCGGATTTCGTGGATTTCAAGGAGATCATCGAGCCGCTGCGCCTGCTGTTCAAGGATGAGGTCCGCCAGCTCGGCCGCGAGCTCGGCCTGCCGGAATACCTCGTCATGCGTCAGCCGTTCCCCGGTCCCGGCCTCGCCATCCGCGTTATCGGCGAGATTACGAAGGAAAAGCTCGATATTCTGCGCGACGCGGACTATAT
>CAKTED010000105.1 GCA_934546725.1 uncultured Oscillospiraceae bacterium
GAAGTGGCATGATAAAACGATCATCATCAGCATCTGAAGCAGCGGCTTGCTTCAGATGCTGATTTTTTTGCAAATTTCGATTGATTTAGCAAAACCAATGTGACGTTGTTAGCTTAACTAGCGATAGTGTTTGCTAATTTATGAAAGAGTTTTGATAAATTAGCTAAATCTATTTGTAGATAGCGTGTAGAAATCAAAATTCGTAAATACAAAATCACCAATAAAGCCATGTGAATTTTAGGAAGCTGTAAATCTGTTATTGTGTAAGTCTCCAGCATAGAAATGTAAGCATCGACATGATTTGCCACAAGTGCCCGGCCATTGACCGGGCACTTGTGCTTTTGCCTGTGATATGATAAACTAATATTAGTTCTGCGAGGAGGTTACCATTATGCCCAATGACTTTCGCTTTTTAATCTATAACTCTGCCGAGGAAGATATTTCTGTCAATGCAGCGATTAAAGATGAAAGCATCTGGCTGAGTCAAAAAGGCATGGCGGAGTTGTTTGGTGTAGCAGTTCCTGCTATTTCAAAACACCTCGCGAACATTTACGCAGAAGGGGAACTTCAACAGACTTCAACTGTTTCCAAAATGGAAATAGTTCAACAGGAAGGCTCAAGGTCGGTCAAACGAGATGTTGACTTTTATAACCTCGATGCCATTATTTCTGTAGGCTATCGCGTGAATTCTCACCGTGCCACTAATTTCCGAATCTGGGCAACTGGCATTTTAAAAGAGTACATGACCAAGGGCTTTGCTTTGGACGATACACGCTTGAAACAAGGTAAAGACGCTTTTGGCAAAGATTACTTCAAAGAATTGCTGGAGCGGGTTCGGTCTATTCGGGCCAGTGAGCGACGCATTTGGCAGCAAGTGACTGATGTCTTTGCTGAGTGCAGTATCGACTATGACAAAGACTCAAAAATCACCCACGATTTCTATGCAATGGTGCAGAACAAGTTTCATTATGCCATTACAGGTCAGACGGCAGCAGAAATTGTCTATTCTAGTGCCGACCACACGAAAGAGCACATGGGGTTGACCACGTGGAAAAACGCTCCAGATGGTCGCATCTTGAAATCCGATGTTTCTGTGGCAAAAAACTACCTGACGGAAAAGGAGATTCGGCAGTTGGAGCGCACGGTTTCAGGTTATTTTGATTATGTAGAGGATTTGATTGAGCGGGAAAACACCTTCACCATGGAGGAATTTGCTGAAAGCATCAACAAGTTTTTGACATTTCGTGAATATAGAGTTCTCAGCGGTAAGGGTCATATTTCTATGAAAATTGCCGCGCAAAAGGCTGGACAAGAATACGATGTGTTCAATAAAACACAGAAAATCACTTCTGATTTTGATCGCGAGGTAAAGCAACTGTTAGAGTCCAACTAATTTCCTCGCAATATATGCTGCCGCACAGGCCGCGATAAAGGACATGGAGCAGTAAAAGCTCGGAACAGATTTGTTCGGATGATATGAAAAACGGTCACACGGCTCATCTGAGCTGTGTGACCGTTATTTGTTCTGGTGGTGTTGGGGGGGAGTGTTTGCACGTCGTTCAGAGGGAGCGGGGGTGTAATGCATAATTCATAATGCGGAATGCGGAATTTTTTGCTGTACGGCGGGAGAGGGGTATTATTTGCTGTCATTCAGAGGGAGCGTAAGCGACCGAAGAATCCCCCGGATGGTTGCTGGAGGGTAACGGCAACGTACTGCTCTGCCCCTCCATGGGGGATTCCACGGCCACTGGCGTGGCCTCTGAATGACGGCGGTGGATGTGGGTCTCACGCGTCCACTACAACGTACTGCTCTGCCCCTGACGGGGGGATCCCCGCTTCGCGAGGATGACGGAGGAGGCGGTGGGATTTCCGCGTCCACGTTTGGACTGTTGCGCCTCCATGGGGGATTCCACGGGCGTCGCCCTCTGAATGACGGAGAGTTTGGGTCTCCGCGTCCACGGTTGCTGCATTATACCGCGGCCGCCGCCTCGCCGCGTCTCCTTATCAGGTGAATGATAAGTCCCACGGCGAAGCCGATCAGGGCGGGCAGCAGCCAGCCGAGGTTTTTATCAAACAGCGGCAGCCAGTCGGCCGCGAAATCGACGAGCGCGTCCAGATGAAGCGCGGAGCGGACCGATGCGGGCAGAGTTTTCATGCAGTCGAATATGGCGGCGGCCCAGGTGCCGACCATGGTAGCGATATACACGGCGCGGTCGTGGCGGAAGAATTTTCCGGCGAAGGCAAGGCAGATGAGCGCAATTGCGGGGGGATACACGAGCATCAGCATCGGGAGAGAATAGCTGATAATGGCGCTCAGGCCCACATTGGAAACGGCGAAGGAGAAGACGGTGAAAAGTATCGCCCAGACGCGGTAGGATATTTTGCCGTTCGTCATCTTTACAAAGGTCTCAGAGCAGGCGGTGACGAGGCCGATGGAGGTCTTGAGGCAGGCAAAGGTGATGGTAAAGGCGAGGATAAACTGGCCCACGCCGCCGAGATAATGGTTCGCTATCTGCGTAAGGGCGATGCCGCCGTTTTCGGAAAGCTCGAAAAGGCCCCTCGACTGCGCGCCCATGAGGATGGAGAGCACATAAATAAGGATCATCAGCAGCCCCGTGAGAACGCCGGAGGAGAGCACATCCTTCGCAATGGCGTCGTCATTATTCACGCCCATGCGGCGGATAACGTCGATGACCACTATGCCGAAGGCGAGCCCGGCGATGGCGTCCATCGTGCCGTAGCCCTCGATAAGCGAGGGGAAGAACGCGTCGCTGCGGTACGCCTCTATCGGCTCGATGGAGGAGACGGACGCGCCTGGCGACACCAGCGCCGAAATGACCAGCACCGCGAAAAAGATGAGGAAGAGCGGATTTATTATCTTGCCGATCCAGACGGTGATCTTGCCGGGCCGCAGGGAGAAAAAGAGCACGAGGACGAAGAATATTGCCGAGAAACCGAGAAGATACGGCCACGCTGCCGAACCCTCCCTGAGCAGGGGAGCGATGCCCGTCTCGAACGAGACGGTGGCGCATCTCGGAATGGCGAAAAGCGGGCCGATAGTCAGATAGAGCAGGCAGGTGAAGAACACGCCGTAGATCCTGCCGACCTTGCTCGAGAGCTCCTGAAGCCCGTCCGAGTGGGTGACGCCGATGGCGGCCACGCCGAAAATGGGGATGCCGACTGCCGTTATGATAAAGCCGATGGTCGCGGCGAGGGCGTTGCTGCCCGCCATCTGTCCGAGGTGGACGGGGAAGATAAGATTGCCCGCGCCGAAGAACATGCCGAAAAGCGTTCCGGCAACAAGGATCCGCTGCCGCCACGTCAGCCGTTTGATATTCATGGAAAAAATCAGCTCCTTTATATGGAAATAGTACACGATATGCTTGCAAATGTGAAACGACTGGTTATAATGGGTATATTACAAATCGTCATACCCGGCAGAAGGAGGAGCGCATGGACAGTAAAAAATTTGAGATACTGATGACGGTCATAGGTCTTGGCAGCTTTTCAAAGGCGGCGGAGGTGGTGGGATACACGCAGTCCGGCCTGACGCATCTGATGAACGGGCTGGAGCGCGAGATCGGGATAAAGCTCATCCGGCGCGATCACAGCGGAGTTGCCCCGACGGAGGCAGGCATGGCGCTGCTGCCCGCCATCCGCGAATATCTCGGCGCGACGGCGCGGCTGGAAAACCAGATAGCGGCCATCGCGCAGAAAAAGGCGGAGACGATACGCATCGCGGCCTACGCGAGCCTGGCGATGCACTGGATGCCCGAGATACTCTACCGATTCCGGCGGGTGTGTCCGGACACGGACGTGGACCTGCGTATGGTGGACCACGAGCTGGAGCCCTTCGAGCTGCTGGAGGAGGGGAAGACGGACGTTATTTTTGCCGCGCGGCAGAGCCACATAAGCTGCGACTGGACGCCGCTTTACAGCGACGCGATGTACGCGATACTGCCGGAGGATTACCCCGTCGGCGAGCGGGAGGTTTTCCCGATAGAGGAGTTTGACGGGAAGGAGTTTCTGATGCCCTATGGGCGCTTTGACATCGACGTGAACGCCGCGCTCAGCCCTAAGGGGGTAAAGCCGCTGATCCGCCCCTGCCATGTGGACGACGAGACGGTAATACGCATGGTCAGCAAGGGGCTTGGCATAACGATGATGACCGAAATCATGATGCGCGGCAGGACGCACGGCGTCAGGACGCTGCCGGTCAGCCCGAAGGCGGGGCGGGAACTGGGAATGGGAATGCGGCTGCAGAAGAATACACCGCCGGAAATTCTGCGGCTGCGCGACTGCGTGCTTGAGTTTATTCACGAGCTGGAGTAGGGGGACGCGGGGGTGCGGCAGAAAAACCCCGGGCGAGGGAGGCTTCCGAAAAAACGGATGCCTCCCGCGCCTGTGTGAAGTGAGAAATGAAAAAGCAAAAAAGCGGAAAAATCAGTTGTTGCCGTAAATGTGCAGGCCGTAATCCTCAACGACTTCGGTCATCCAGCGGTTGCGCTCGTTAAAGAGCTCGTTATCCGGGTCGCCGAAGACCCAGTGGTCGAATATGAAGAGCGCGTCCCTGCTGTATTTGTCGATGCAGTCGCGCACATCCTGCTTGAAGCGCTCCTCACCGTAGTTCGGGCTGAGCATTTCGCCCAGAACGTCAAAGCAGCCGGTGAGAATGAGCCTGTTGCCCCATTTTTTCTGAATGGCAAGGAGGTCGTTGCAGGTCTGGGGGGGATCCCAGTAGCGCACGCCAAAGTCCATCCAGTCGTCCACAAAGGCCTCGCACTTGCCGCAGCAGTGCATGGCTATGGGCAGGTCGCTGTCAAGCCCGATCTGCGCCTCGCGGGCGTGGAAGGGCTTGAGCAGCTCCTTATACTGCTTCGGAGAGATGAAGGGCGCGCCCCAGGCGGCGGTATCATCCGTCAGCTGGTAAAAATCCGCGTTATAATATTTAAAAGATTTTTTCGCAACCTCTTCATAGAAGGAACACATGTAATCCCACAGCGCCATGACCTCCTCGGGCTCCTCCTGGATGGCGCACAGACCCTCGACGAAGCCCATGAGCGCCATGAGCTCCTGGAAGTAACCGACGTGCAGATTATAGCCCAGCGCCGTCTGCGTGGTGTCAATGCCCATGGCGGCCATATCCTCAAGATCCTTCTTCGCCATCTTTTCCCAGTCGATATCCGAAATATCCGGAGCCTTTACAACGTCGCGCCACTTCGTTATGTCGTCCAGAATGAAATTGCCCGGCTCGGGCAGCCCCGCAAAGCCGGCCTCGCGGTTGGCGACGTATTTTACGCCCCAGATGTCATAGCCCGCGCCGTCCACTCTGCGGCTGCGCAGGAATGAGGGGCCGATGCCCGTTGCCAGCTGCGCGCGCTTTGAGTACGGGTTCGGGCCATATGTATACTGCAAAAGAAAATCGGGGGCGATCCCCTTCGCCATATCAAGATAATTCTGTCTCATTGTTCGGGTCTGAGCCATGTGTACCTCTCCTTTCAACAAAGCAAAAGCAAAAATTTTGTGAATTTCTCACAAAAAGTTAAATTTTAATTCCTTGTTTTTTAAAGCATATCACACAGTTATGACTTTTGCAAGTAATTTATGAGCGGGTTCATAAATTTTTTGTGTGTTTTGATGTATAGGGGGGCGGGGAGGATGCGGGAGGCGGTGGAGACAGGGGGCGCGGGAGGAGCGCGGTTTCTTCCGTCATCCTCGCGGAGCGCGAGAATGACAGCAGGACGGAAAAATGCGTATCGTTACCATGGAGGAACCAACGGTGGGATTCTTCGGTCGCGTTGCTCCCTCTGAATGACGTGCAAGAGGTGAAGTGCTGTGCGGGGTGCAGTGGTAATGGGGACGCGGGGACTGAAGGTCACCGTCATTCAGAGGCCGCAGGCCGTGGAATCCCATATGGAGGGGCAGAGCAGTACGATGTCGTTACCATGGAGGAACCAACGGGGGGATTGCGTCGTCGCAAAGTCCGCTCGACTCCGCTTCCGCCTTACGGCGAAAGCTTCGCTCACTCCATTGC
>CAKTED010000106.1 GCA_934546725.1 uncultured Oscillospiraceae bacterium
CCGCTTCTTCTGCGGGAGCCTGTAATGTAGTCCAGAAGCAGCACGCCCATCTTGTTGCCGCTTATCTGATGAAACGCGCCGTCCCCGCCGCGTATCATAACGCCGATGCGGTCACTGTCCGGATCCGTGCCGATAAGGATATCGGCTCCGACCTCGTTCGCCAGCCCTTCGGCCAGCGCAAAGCCCTCGGGATTTTCCGGATTTGGGCTTGCTACTGTGGAAAAATCGCCGTCCGGCTTCATCTGCTCCGGTACGCAGAAAAGCTCCTTCACGCCCATGCGCCGCAGGACCTTCGGAACGAGCTTCATGCCCGCGCCGTGGAAAGGAGTATAGACTATCTTCATGTCCCCCGCTCTGGCAACAAGCTCCTTTGCCATACACTGGGAAAGGACCTCCTCCATGAAAGCCTCGTCCGTCTCCCGGCCAATGACGCTTATGAGCCCATCTTCAACGGCGCTTTCATATGATTTTACCACAGGTATGTTCAAAATGTCTGTTTTGGACATAACGTTTGCAACTTTTTCCGCGTGCTCCGGTGGCAGCTGCGCGCCGTCCTCCCAGTAGACCTTATAGCCGTTATACTCCTTCGGGTTATGGCTAGCCGTAATGTTGATGCCGGCCATCGCGCCGTATCTGCGTATCGCGAACGAAAGCTCCGGCGTTGGGCGCATATCCTCGAATATGCGGACCCTGACACCGCGCCCGGCCATAATTTCGGCGGCCGCCTCGGCAAATGCGCGGCTGTTATTGCGGCAATCGTGGCATATAACGCAGCCGCGCTCCATTGCGCCCGCGCCCTCGCGTCTGATAAGCTCGGCAAGTCCGAACGTTGCCTGCCGGATAACGTAAACGTTCATGCGGTTCAGACCAGGACCCATAATACCGCGCAGTCCCGCCGTACCGAACTCCAGCGGAGCATAAAATCGGCTCTCTATCTCCTTTTCGTTTCCCGAAAGCGCCTCAAGCTCTTCCCTCTCCGCGAGGGAGAGCGCTTCGCTGCCCTTCCAGCGAAGATATTCCGCCATATAATCAAACGCCATCATTCATCCTCCACGGGTCTGAGCAGCTCTCTTGCAAGCTCAAGCATGTTTTCGGGAACGTAAACGTCCATCCCCGTCCCCGCAAATCCAAGCAGCACCTTCGCCAGCTGGCCGCCCTGCGGAAAATCCTTTGCCGACGGTATGCCGAAGCTGCGAAGCTGCGCGAGCGTCATTTCATAATCCATCTGATTGCCGGTAACGGTGGTAAGCAGCGCGGGCTTTACCGGCTCGCCGTTATCGTCCAGCGGCCATATGCCGGGGTCGCAGTTACCGGTACATTCCTCGTCATACTCCGCCGTGCAGGAGGCGCAGCTTGAGCAGTCCCCCGTGCATGATACCGCTTCGGCGTGCGAGCAGCTTTTTTTATCCTCAAGAAGCTCCCCGCACTCGGGGCATACTCCGTCCTTAACATTATAGTTCTTTTTACACTCAGGGCACCAGGCCATGGCTTTTTCCTCCTTGTGTGATTTTATTTGTGATACCTTGCGCCTTCCGATATTTTGTAGCTGCGGTAAAGCTGCTCAAGCAGCATTATGCGCGCAAGGTGATGCGGAAATGTCATTCTTGACATTGAAAGCTTCAGGTCCGCCTCATCCTTGATGCTCTGCGCAAGCCCCATCGAGCCGCCGATAATAAAGCAGATCCGGTTTTTCCCTTTTATGCCGCAGAGGTCGATAAAGTCCGAAAGCTGTTTGCTGTCCAGTTCCCTGCCCTCTATGCACATTGCTATGGTAAGCGCGTCCCTCGGAATGCGCAGTCGGAGGCTTCCCGCCTCCCGCGCCAGCGCGCTTTCGATCTCCGCCTCCGACGGCGCGCCGGAAAGCCTGCTTTCCGGCAGTTCCTCTATCTCTATTCTACAATATGCGCCCAGTCTTTTCATGTATTCAGCAACGGCATCGACAAAGAATTTTTCCTTCAGCTTGCCAACGCACAATATTTTTATATTAAACATTTTTATATTTCTCCCTGTATAACGCTCAACCTGTCTGCCATCAGGCTTCCATAACGCAGCCCGGTTCATCCGCAGGAGCGACTGAAAGGCTTATCTCCCCCGGCTGCACGCCGCCTGCGATAAGGCCGTCCGCCACGGCCCTGTAAGCCGCACGAGGAGTATTATTCTCCCGGCTCAGGTGCACCAGCAGCAGACGCCGCGCGCCGCTCCGTACAAGCTCCAGCGCAAATTCCGCCGCCGCGGCGTTTGAAAGATGGCCGTAATCGCCCAAAATACGCCTTTGCAGTGGGTATGGATAAGGTCCGCTGCGCAGCATGTCAATGTCGTGATTCGCTTCGAGCATAACGGCGGATGCCCCGCACACGGCGCGCCTGACCTCGCCGGTAATGTGGCCGATATCCGTCACCGCCGCCACGCGCCCGCCGTCCGCTTCAAAGCCGAAGCCAAGGCTTTCGGCAGCGTCGTGCGGCGTGGAGAATGGCCGCACCGCAATGCCGCCCACCTCAAGCTCCGTGCCCGGCTCCAGAATGCGGAAATTTCTGCCGCTCACCTTTCCCTTTGCGATAATGCTCCGAGCCGTCCCGCCTGAGGTGAGAATCGGTATATCCGTATATTTTTCAAGCATCGGCAGCGCGCAGACGTGGTCGCTGTGCTCATGCGTGAGCAGAACGGACGATATGTCCTCAAGCTTCAGGTCCATAAGTGCAAGGCTGCTTTTTATTCTTCGCATCGATATTCCCGCGTCGAGCAGTATGTATGTTCCGCCGCCGGAGACAAGAGCGCAGTTCCCGCTCGAGCCGCTGGCCAAGGTTTGCAGTATCATCCGTATTTTTTTCTCCTGTTTTTTAAACAGCAGGACACACTGAAACGAAAATTTTCCGTTTCAACGTGTCCTGCTTTCCATCCTGATTTATGCAAGGGCCTCTATCTGCCGGTTTATGCTGTCCGGGTCGCTGCCGCTCACGCAGACTATGTCCGCGCCCACGCCCCGAAGCTTTTCAACGATGTTTTCATACCCGCGCTCAATATAATGAACGTCCTCCACCTGCGTGATCCCCTCCGCGCAGAGACCGGCTATCACCATCGCCGCGCCCGCTCTCAGGTCGCAGGCCTTCACGGGAGCCGCAAGCAGCCTGTCCACTCCCTGGACCACCGCGATCTTGCCGTCCACCCGTATATTTGCGCCCATGCGGCTGAGCTGCGAAACATAGCGGAAGCGATCGTCCCAGACGTCCTCCGTGACCACGCTCGTGCCGTGCGCCATGGAAAGCAGCGCGGTGATCTGCGGCTGCATATCCGTCGGGAAGCCGGGATACGGCATGGTTTTTACGTTTGTACTTCTGAGCGGAGCCGTTCGACGGACGAGCACGGCATCGCCGCGCTCCTCTATCTCCGCGCCCATCTCGATAAGCTTTGCCGTAATGCATTCAAGGTGCTTGGGGATAACGTTTTTCACCAGCACCTCGCCGCCCGTTCCGGCAACGGCGGCGATATAGGTCCCGGCCTCTATCTGGTCCGGAATGATGGAATAGAAGCCGCCCTTCATTTTTTCCACGCCGTTTATTTTGATGATGCTCGTTCCGGCGCCTTTAACGTCTGCGCCCATGGAGTTGAGGAAGTTCGCCAGATCGACTATATGCGGCTCGCGCGCGGCATTTTCGATAATGGTCCTGCCCTGCGCCTTAACGGCCGCGAGCATGATATTCATCGTCGCTCCGACCGAAACAACGTCAAGATATATGTGCGCGCCGCTGAGACGCCCCGTTTTCGTGGAGGCGATTATCATCCCGTCGCGGACCTCAACGTCCGCCCCCATGGCCTTGAAGCCCTTGATATGCTGGTCTATCGGCCTTACGCCAAAATCGCAGCCGCCGGGCATCGCCCCTATCGCGGAGCCGAACTTGCCGAGCATGGAGCCGATGAGATAGTATGAGGCGCGAATGGAGCGCATCATATCCCCCGGCCCTTCGCCGCGCATAACTCCGCGGCAGTCGATATCCATTGTGTGTTTGTTCACGGTGCGCACATCCGCGCCCATGCGCCTGAGTATATTCAAAAGAAGAGTAACATCGCTTATCTGAGGAACATTCTCGATCCTGCAAACGCCATCCACCAGCAAAGCAGCCGGAATGATGGCCACCGCGGCGTTCTTGGCTCCGCTGATGGTGATCTCGCCGTGCAGCGGCCTGCCGCCGCGAATAATATATTCCGTCATACGCTCACTTCCTCGCATTGCGCTGTGCGCATAATACTGGTTTTTCGTATATGGTTATTATTACCTGATCCTGCGATCAGATACATTAAAAATCAATTTTAAAGGCCGTGTTATCTGCCATTACTTCACATAACATCTTATTATAACCAGAATTGCACGGCTTGTAAATACTTAACTTTGATCTTATGCCGATTTGCCCGACTTTTTATATTCCTGCTCATAGCAGCTCGCCCTTCTGCACGCTTATGCGATAATCTCCGCCGTCCGTACTTATCTGCCATACAGGCTCAAGCGTATTATCCGTCGCCGAGGAGCCCATCATGTAGCACAGCTCAATGCTCTCTATCCTTTTGCAGACAAGACCGCCGGAGCGGATATCGTCAAGAAAGCCTATGAGCATCGTATTCACGTCCGGCTTCAGAGTATCTCCGCTTTTCTGCGGCTCGCCGTTAAGCCTGCGTCCGGATATCGCCGCGCTTCCGCCCGAATAGAGCGTGAGCTGAACACGGCAGTTGAGAACGCTTTTCCCGTTCCAGGTGCAGACGAAGCTTATGCTCCTCGAGTCTCCGTGCTCCTCGGTCACCGCGCCGGAAGCGCTGAACTCCATGCCCATGTCGTCAAGCAGACCGCGCGCGGTATTTTCCGCGCCCCTGGCGTCGTCAAGGTAATTGAAATATATTTCAAATTCGCCGTTATTTCTGAACGTCGCCCAGCCGTTTTCGTTTTCGTAATAAAAGATATTGCCGCCCTGATCCGTCGGCTCGGCCTCGCCGAGAAGCTTTTTTACAGCCGCGGCCTCCGCGCTCAGGTCTCTTTCGATCGTGCAGTTCCATGCTTCAACGTCCCGCGGGATATCATTCTGCTCCAGCTCTATCCCGTTTCCGGCAAAAAGCTCGGCCAGCTCGCTTTTTTCGCGCCTGCTTATCCTCGCGTCATCGTACCTGTTCATGACAATGAGCGCGGCAAAGCAGAGATTAAGCGCGGCAAGGATGATTATCGCGATATTTTTCAGTCTTCGTATATCCACCGCGCATTCGTCTCCTTCCGTCAGACCGCCGCCCAGGCGGGCAATATTTTTTCCTCGCCGCCGTCGTGATACACAAGGCTCAGTCCGCTGCCGCTTTTTACGCCGCCCGCTATCGCTGCGGCCTGAAGCTGAGGCAGAAGCAGGACCTTTTCATCTGTAAGCTCATAGCGCCGCAGCCATATATTGAAGTACACGAGCCTGTCGTTTTCAAACACGGCCATCGCCGCGCTGCCGCTTTTCTGCACCACGCGCGCCCCGTCGATGTAATATTCAAAGCTCAGGGTGCGCGTACCGTCGCCGTTTGTTTTAATGTCCGTAAAGCGCACCGTTTCGCAGCCGGTATACCCGGCGCGTATATCGGCTATCAGCGCAAGGCTGCGGTCTATCAGCTCCGCGTCCGACGGCTGCTTTCTTCCGTCCCCCTGCTCGCCGTAATCCGTGGAGCTGTAATTTATCTCGCCGTCCTGGCGCATCTTCAGTATGCCGCCGCTGCCGACGAAAACCATGGTGCCGTTTTTTTCCGTATAGCTTGCCCCGCCAAGGATATTCATGCCGAGAGCTTCCGCCGTGTGCTCTCGTATCTCTTTGTATCCCGTGGTGCTCTCGACCGTAACGGCATATCTGTCGCCGAGCTGCGGAAAAATGAGCGTATATGGAGCCACCTCACCGCAGGCGGCGGATTCAAACGCAAAGTACGCCCCGTTCGGCAGAAATTCGCTCATTACCTGCCGCATGCTCTCCACCGGCGCGGCGGACTCGCTGCGATAATATTCCTCTCCGTCGGTATAG
>CAKTED010000107.1 GCA_934546725.1 uncultured Oscillospiraceae bacterium
ATACTGGCTCATGCCGACATTATGCCCCCAGCCGGAGCCGGAAACAACATATTTATCCGCGCTTATCACTCCGCCACTGCCGCCGGTCGCGCCGGTTATGGTCTCAACGCCCGAGGAGCTTATCACGCTTATGCCTCCGAGCCCGTCTACGGCCTCCACCACTCCTCCGCTGCCAACGGCGTATATTTCAGAAACGTTTTCTATCGTGGAGGCGCCGTTTACATATATTGGCGAGCCCCCGCCCTGCCCCTCTGCGTTTATCGTAAAGCGCATGCTGTATGTATATTTGCTGTATGTCGGACTGTAAAGTATCGTACTGGCGCTGTATTTGGAAAAAGTCCAGTTTTTCCCTTTTGAATCAGTGAATTTGAGAGAGTATATGTTGCCGAGCTTCGTATATGTCGGCGTTATGCTCACTATATCCGAGCATTTATAGCCCTTGGCCTGCAATATGCTCGTTATCTCTGCCGAGGTATATGTATATGTCCAGCTCGAGCGGCCGGTATCGACGTACTGCTCATAGGGATCGATAACTCCGCGCAGATACGGCAGAGCCTCGTTGAAAACATTCTCGCTGTCCTCCGTAGCGCCACCGTCTGACGAGGCGTAAAATATCTGGCAGAGCTCGCCGTCATAGGTTATATACATGCCCTTTGTTTCCTCAACGGCTCTGTTGCTGCCCTCTCCTGCGCTGTTCGTGCCATAATACGCCTGGCAGCAGGTAGTTCGGCAAAGGTCGAAGCCGTAGCTTTTATGTCCGTTTATATGAGCCGCAGCGTAGGTTCTTGCGCAGATCGCCTGCGCCTTGAGAGCCTCGAGCGGCCACGCGGTATTCATCTCATATGGTACGACGCCTTTGATGTAGTCCTCTATGTCCACAACGTTTATAACCGTCATATTTCCCCCGCTTTGGCGGGTATACTGGAATGCGCCGTAATATTTGTAGCCCTTGAACCACGTCTGCGTACCGGCTCCGCTCGAGTCCGCTCTGGCCTTCACGGCAAGCGAGGCGGAGGTACCGTAATCGAACTGAAACAGTATGCGCGTGCTGCCCGTTGCTACGACTGTAACGCACGAGGAGCTTGCCGTCATGGCGGTTCCCGAAAGTCCGCGCTCGGATCTCGCCGTCTCTGCGCCGGACTGCGAGGTATAGCTGCCCACGCATACATACCAGGTGCCGTTGTGATACGCCGGGAACGCATCAGAATATGCGGCGGCAGCAGTCTTTGCTGCGGCGAAATCTGCAAAGGTCTGCTCAAGGCGGATATGGTAGCAGCCGATAACGTCATATGTTGAGCCTGGCACGGCGTCATAGTAGCTGCTGCCTGAAAGGTACATGTTCCAGTCCTTCAGCATGGTCAGCTTCGTTTCGTCCGTTTCACCAACGGCGTGGAACTCCCGCTGCGCGTCATAGTAGCCAAAGGTGTATCCGCTGCCGATATGATTCTCCAGGTTTGCCGACGCCAAAGCGTCGTTCCCGTAATAAAGACCTATTTTAAGGGTAGTCGTCGGATTTGTATACGCCAGTGCTTCAGGTGCGGTTCCCGCAAGGCATGCCGCGCACATAAGCGCCGTGGCGGCGGACATTATTGCGGCAAGCGTTCTTTTAAGCCATTTTCTTTTCATTATTTATCTCCAAACGCAATTCTTTGTTACCCTTTACCATTGACAGTTTTTTTTTCTTCTGATATTATATTTGGAATAATAAGCGGATTTTTATACACATCCGCCCGTATTATATATCATTATAGCAAAATTGTCGATTTTTGCAAGCCGTGATGAAATTTTTGCAGTTTTTTCATCGCCTTGCGGGTTTTTGGGAACAGGAGGCATATTATGGAAAAGTTTAAAGCAGGTATTGTCGGCGCTACGGGTATGGTCGGTCAGCGCTTCATAACTCTCATATCCGACCATCCCTGGTTCGAGCTGAAGGTACTGGCCGCAAGCGCCCGCAGCGCGGGCAAAACCTATGAGGAGGCCGTGGCAGGCAGATGGGCCATGGAGGCTCCCATGCCCGAGAAGGTAAAAAGCATCGTAGTTATGGACGCCGTGGTCGACGCCGAAAAAATTGCCTCCGAGGTGGATTTCATCTTCTGCGCCGTAGATATGAACAAGGACGATATCCGCGCTCTTGAGGAAAGGTACGCAAAGCTTGAATGCCCCGTCGTATCCAACAACAGCGCAAACCGCTGGACCCCGGACGTTCCCATGGTCGTGCCGGAGCTCAACCCCGAGCATCTTGAGGTGATCGCAGCGCAGAGAAAGCGCCTCGGCACAAAAAACGGCTTTATAGCTGTAAAATCCAACTGCTCCATTCAGAACTACGTTCCCGCGCTGCATCCCATGCGCGAGTTCGGCATCGAAAAAATTCTCGTCTGCACCTACCAGGCCATATCCGGCGCGGGCAAAACCTTTGAGCGCTGGCCCGAGATGATAGACAACGTTATCCCCTACATAGGCGGCGAGGAGGAGAAGTCCGAGCAGGAGCCGCTCAAGATTTGGGGCCACGTTGAAAACGGCGCCATCGTAAAGGCCGCCGCTCCCGCCATTACGGCGCAGTGCATCCGCGTTCCCGTAACGAACGGCCACATGTCCGCCACGTTCGTAAGCTTCAAAAACAGGCCCACCGAGCAGGACTTCATCTCCCGCTGGGCGAGCTTCAGAGGCCGCGCGCAGGAGCTGGAGCTTCCATCCGCTCCCCGCCAGTTCCTCCACTATTTCACCGAAAACGACCGTCCTCAGACCCGCATCGACCGCGAGCTTGAGCACGGCATGGCCGTTTCCATCGGCCGCCTGCGTCCCGATACGCAGTATGATTACAAATTCGTAGCTCTTTCCCACAACACCCTCAGAGGCGCTGCCGGAGGCGCGGTCCTCCTCGCGGAGCTGCTCTGCGCGGAGGGCTACATCACCCACCGCTAAGCCGCTTTCATACCGACACATAGGAGTTATATCTGATGAAACAGCCATTATTCAAAGGTTCCGCCACAGCGCTCGTGACCCCGTTCAGAGACGGTCACATCAACTATGACGTAATGAAAAAGCTCATCGACATGCAGATAGAAGGCGGCACCTCCGCCCTCATAATCTGCGGAACTACGGGCGAAAGCGCCACCCAGACTCTTGAGGAGCACATGGAGGCCGTGGATTTCTGTGCTAAATACGCCGCTGGACGCATTACCATCATCGCAGGCGCCGGCTCGAATGACACCGCAGCCGCCGTAATGCTCTCGCGCCACGCCGAGGCCTCCGGCGCCGATGGCCTGCTCATAGTCACGCCGTACTATAACAAAGCCACTCAGAAGGGTCTTATTCGCCATTACAGCGTTATTGCCGACAGCGTGAACGTACCCATAATTCTGTACAACGTTCCCAGCCGCACCGGCTGCGGCTTTACTGCCGAAACATATAAGGAGCTTTCGAGGCATCCCAACATAATCGGCGTCAAGGAAGCCAGCGGCAATTTCTCCCTTGTAAGCGAGACCCGTGCCATCTGCGACGATGACTTCTATATCTGGAGCGGTGACGATGCTCTCACGCTCCCACTCATGGCCATGGGTGCGCAGGGCGTCATATCAGTTCTGGCAAATTTTCTGCCAGACGTCATGTCTGAAATATGCTCGCTCTGCTTCAAAAACGACTTCAAGGCTGCGCGTGAGCTGAACTATAAGTACATCCACCTCATGAACGCCATGTTCTGCGAAGTAAACCCCATCCCGGTAAAAACGGCCATGAATCTGCTCGGCTATGACGTAGGCGGTCTGCGCCTTCCGCTGTGCGAGATGGAACCGGCAAACGTTGAAAAGCTCAAGCGCGAGCTTATAAATGTCGGTCTCAAGCTTGTTTAAGCCTTTTTCATGGATCGCATAAGCTCCTTCAACCACTATTTATAAAAGCGAGGTGTTTTTTATCTTGACGAAGGTAATTATCTCAGGCTGCTGCGGCAGGATGGGGCAGGCCGTCGCACGGCTCTGCGCCGGCGATCTCGGCATTTCCATCGCCGCGGGCTTTGATCCGCTCGGGCAGACCTGCGATTTTCCGGTATACTCCTCTCCCGAGGACTTTTCCGGCGAGGCGGACGTTGTCATAGACTTTTCCTCCCCCGCCGCGCTTGAGCCGCTGCTTGGCTTTGGCCTTTCGCGCGGCATTCCCCTTGTGCTCTGCTCCACCGGATACAGCGACGGGCAGCTTGCGGAAATAAATAAAGCTTCGGAACGTATCCCCGTTTTCCGCTCGGCAAACATGTCTCTGGGCATAAACGTGCTCATGGAGCTTGTCCGCCGCGCGGCGGAGATAATGGGCGACAGCTTTGATATTGAGATAGTAGAAAAGCACCACAATCAGAAAAAGGATGCTCCGAGCGGCACGGCCCTGATGCTTGCCGACGCGGCGAAGGCCGGACTGCCCTGGCAGCCCGAATATGTCTTTGACCGCAGCGGCGTCCGTCAGCCGCGCGGCAAAACGGAGATCGGTATCTCCGCCGTTCGCGGCGGCACGATCCCCGGCGAGCACTCCGTCATCTTCGCCGGTAAGGACGAAGTGATAGAGTTCAAACACACCGTATATTCCCGCGAGGTTTTCGCCTCCGGCGCGGTGAAGGCCGCCAGATTCATGGCCGGGGTCAAGGCCCCCGGCATGTATGACATGAGCGACGTTCTGAAAAGCATCTGAAAATCACATATGCAGCAAAACCGGCGGACTAATGTCCGCCGGTTTCTTGTATGTTCAGAATATGTTTTTCATCAGCAGATACGCGTTCACTGCCGTCATTACCGCCGCAAACGCAATGAATACAATGCTCACCACTCTCACCGCTCTGGACGGCGTGCTTTTTATCACGAAATAAAGGTATGCCATCCACAGCAGATATGCAGCGATGATAACGCCGCTGCGGCGCACAAAAACAGACAGTAAGAAAACCGTGTTCACGAGCCGCATTCCGTTTTCGGAAAGCAGGCATTTTTTAAGCTTGCTCATTTTCCCCTCCGTTTCTCCGCGCGTTATTTTCTCATGCTCTCGGCAGTTTCGTAAACCGCCTTTACCTCCTCGTGCTCGGCGGGGGGCGCAAATCTGTCGCCCGTCAGACCGAGAGCGTCGTATCTCGGCTTATTAAAGTCATAGATGGTCTTATTGGCAAAATATCTGTAATCCTCGCCGACGGAGGGCATGGGCATCCAGCTACCCGCCTCGCCGAAGGTTCTGACAGTTTCCTCAATGGAGGCCTTCTTCTGCTCGTCCGTCGCGGACGGATCGACGAAGAGGCGGTCATTAAAGCCTCCGACGAACGTGAGCTTGCCCTTGTACTTTTTTATGAGCTCCAGCGGCTGGTTCGGATTCTGCACGGGGTTCCAGGCGTCTATGCCCAGCTCGACAAAATCGTCAAGAATGGGAACTATGTAGCCGCAGGAGTGGTGCTCATAGAGTATTCCGCGCTCGTGGCAGGCGTCCACGATCTTCTTCAGATTCGGCTTGAATATCTCGCGCCAGGTATCCGGCGAGAAGAACATGGCCTTTTCCGTGCCGTAATCGTCATGCATCTGAATTTTGTCCGGCTTATAATACTTCGCTATCTTGTCGATATACGTGATCTTATGGTCCGCTATCGCGCTGAGGAGAGCATACGTTTCCTCCGGCTCCGCGATGAGGTTGCACAGTGCGTTCTCAAAGCCGCAGAGAGCGTCGAATCGCTCCCACATGCCGTTGACTATAATGCAGTTTGAGATGCGGTTCTCGCGATCCCAGCCCGCCGTATCCTCGGCCGCGCCCTTCTCCCAGTCATATTTTTCAACGTCCGGGAAATGCACCTTCTCGCGCCACTCGGTTATGTCCTCGAGAACGACGGGGGCGGTCTCGTCCGGCATCGGTCCGGGCTGCCCGTCAAGCAGCAGCCACCAGGTGCCCCAGCCATCCTGCGACTTTCCGGGGCAGGTGGGTCCCTCCTCCAGTACAGACGGGATGCACATATCTATATCGGACATGCTCGGAATGAACCACGGCACCTCATGATGATAGGATC